>JAIRTG010000116.1 GCA_031255055.1 Prevotellaceae bacterium | reverse complement strand
GAATAACCGCTCTCAACAGCATATGCATATGGCTGTTCGGATATGGATATAGCATAGCCGCCGGCAAAATTAATCTATACCTATTAGATATCCTGTACGGCGTTGACTGAAGGCTTACGCCTTGACTGAAGGCTTACTTTAATCTTTCACCGAATGACATTTGGGGTAGGGGAGAGGCTTCGGCCGATTCCTAAGACAAAAAAAGCTGCGAAAGTGAGTTTCCCGCAGCTTTTTGTTTTGTCCGACAATTGAATGTTTTATTCTTCGTTGGTTGTTTCGGTCTCGTCGGTTTCGGATTCGACGATTTTTAGCAACTCGATTTCAAAAATCAGCGTTTCGTTCGGGCCGATTTGTCCGCCTGCACCTCTTGGGCCGTATGCCTGCTCACTCGGAATGTACAATGTCCATTTTGAACCTACCGGCATTTCGACCAATGCTTTTGTCCAGCCGGGAATCACTCTGTTGACGGGAAATTCTACCGGTTCGCCGTTTTTGTAGGAGGAATCAAATTCGGTTCCGTCGATCAGTGTTCCTTTGTAGTGTACGCTGACAACGTCGGTTTCCAACGGTTTTTCGCCCGTTCCTTCTGTTTCTACTTTGTATTGAATACCGTCGGTAAGCTCTTTTACACCTGTTTTCTTTGCGTTTTCCGCCAAAAAGTTTTCACCGTCTTTTAAGTTTTGATCTGCGATGACAATCTGCATTTTTCGGTAATAGGTGTCGATATACATATTCATTTCCTGCATATCAAATTCATCGTCTTTGCCGTTGATCACGTTTTTTACTCCTGCATTGAATGCTTTCAGATTAGGATCTTTGAATACTTTGTTTTTAAATGTCGAACCGGCCATGATTCCGAGATAGTAATCAACAGTGTCTTTTTCTGTTTTTAAAGAAGGTGTTGATGTTCCGCGGGAACCGATCCCGCCGTCGCAACTTGCTAACGCAAATGTCACAATAACCGATACGAATAGGAAATTTTTTAATTTCATGTTGAATAACTTATTTTAATTGTGTATATAAAGATGTTTCTTGCCAAAGGCACGCAAAGGTAATTATTTTTCTATTGAGGGGAGCAATATATCGACTGTTTTTTCGCACGTATCTGTTTTTCGACTTTGTGAAAAAACAGATACGATGTCGGGCGCAATCAGTTGTTCGGTTGTTCGTTTATTGCGGCGATATACTGCAACAATGTGTCTTTTCCCTGTTTTTTTTCGGATGAGGTGATGAAAATCGGCGGCAGTTCTTCCCATTGTTCGGACAACACGTTTTTGTAGTTGGTTGTATTTTCTTCCGATTTTGTCTTGGATATTTTGTCCGATTTTGTAAAAACGATGGAAAACGGGACGGCGTTTTTGCCCAGCCATTCGATAAATTCCAAATCTATTTTCTGCGGCTCGTGGCGGCTGTCGATCAATAGAAACAAATTGGTCATCTGTGTCCGATTGAGGATATAGTCCCGTATGATTTTTTGCAGGCTTTCGTGCATCTTTTTGCTTATTGAGGCATATCCGTAGCCCGGCAGATCGACCAGATACCACTCGTTGTTGATGATAAAATGATTTATTAGCAGTGTTTTTCCGGGCTTAGAGGATGTTTTTGCCAGATTTTTATTATTTGTCAGCATGTTGATCAACGATGATTTTCCAACGTTCGATCTCCCGATAAACGCATATTCGGGGTAATTTGTAGCGGGACATTTTCTGTAGTCGGTATTGCTGATAACGAATTCGGCGGATTTTATAATCATTTTTTGTACTTTATGTCGATAAAAACTGTTTTTCGGCGCCAAAGATACGAAAAGCTTTGCAAACAGGTCGATTTTATGTGGCGTGTGTGGTTTCCGGTTTGTGAAAAAAATAAGCTACCAAGCGGTGTCGGTAGCTTATTCGACGATAACGTAAGAATGAAAACGAATAAATGGTTTGGAGGCTTGGAGGCCGAAAGCGTTCTATTTTTCAATGGATTCTAATTCTATCATCAAAAAGTCTTTCGGAATTCTGTCGCCTTCTTTTATGTTTATTTTTTTGATTCTTGCAGAGAAAGGAATTTCGACCCTGTTTTGCATTTTCATTGCTTCGAGAATCAGCAACGTATCGCCTTCTTTGGCTTTATCTCCTTCGTCCACCAATATGCGGATGACCGTTCCGGGTATGTACGAGTATATTTCGTAGGGACTCGGTGTTGTCCACGGCTTACGCTCTTTGTATTTCCTTGTAAGGAGCGTTTTGTACTTTCGTGCCGTTACCGCAAAATCGACCGGTTCTTTCTTTGTTTTATCTTCTTCTTTCAACATAATGTTTTTTGTTAGTTATCCACATCGTGTAAAAATAGCAAAGAAAATTTGTTAAAACGGAGGTATACCGTGTTTCTTTACAGGCCGATGGTCGTATTTGTTTTTTGAAACGGACAGGGCGTGCAGCAATAGTTCGCGGGTTTCCGTCGGTTCGATAACCGCATCAATAAATCCTTTTGAAGCTGCGACGTAAGGGTTTGCAAATTTTTCGATATATTCTTTCACTTTCACCTGCCGCATAGCGTCCTGGTCTTCGGCTTCCATGATTTCTTTTCTGAAGATGATATTTGCTGCGCCTTCAGGTCCCATCACAGCGATTTCGGCGTCGGGCCATGCAAACATGAAATCTGCGCCCAGGTGTCGGGAGTTCATGGCGATATAGCCTCCTCCGTATGCTTTTCGGAGCACTACGGTGATTTTTGGAACGGTGGCTTCCGAATAGGCATACAGCACTTTTGCTCCGTGCCGGATGACGCCTGCATGTTCCTGATCGACGCCGGGCAAATAGCCGGGCATGTCTTCGAGTGTAATGATAGGGATGTTGAACGAGTCGCAGAAGCGGATGAAACGGGCGGCTTTGTTGGATGAATCGCAATCAAGTACGCCCGCCAGATACATGGGCTGATTTGCGACAAAGGCAACTGTTTCACCGTCCAGCCGTCCGAAACCGATGACGATGTTGGGCGCCCACAGTTCATGTACTTCTAAAAATTTGGAGTCATCGGTCAGTGTATGAATAATATCCCTGACGTCGTAGGGTTGTCTCGGATCGGCAGGGATGATGTTGTCGATTTTTTTGTTTGATTTTGGCCTTTTGGGGGCTATCGAAACGGCTTTTTGCTCGTTGTTGTGCGGAATGAGATTGATCAACTCTTTTATTTGTTGAAAACATTCTTTTTCGCTCAGGGCATAAAAATGGGCGTTACCTGTTATTTCGGCGTGTACACGCGCTCCTCCCAGATTTTCCTGAGAAATTTTTTCGCCCAGAACCGTTTCGATAACATTCGGGCCGGTGATGAACATTTTGGAAATGCCTTCGACCACGAAAACGAAATCGGTCAATGCCGGCGAATATACGGCGCCTCCCGCACAAGGGCCTAAGATAACCGAAATCTGTGGAATAACACCCGAAGCCAGCGTATTGCGATAAAATATCTCGCCATAACCGGCCAAGGCTCCGATGCCTTCCTGAATGCGTGCTCCGCCCGAATCGTTGATACCGATGCACGGGATTTTCATTTTCAGGGCGTGATCCATTATTTTCGTGATTTTACGTGCATGTTTCAGGCCGAGAGAGCCTCCCATTACGGTGAAATCTTGCGCATAGATACAAACCGGCGCTCCGCTTATAGTTCCTGTTCCGGTGATGACGCCATCGCCCGGCAGGGCTTTTCTGTCCATTCCGAAATTACGTTCTTCATGTTCTACAAAAAGGTCATACTCGTGAAAAGAGTCAGGGTCGAGCAGCGATAATATCCGCTCGCGGGCCGTCATTTTACCCATCGAAATTTGTTTTTCAATGGCTTCATCTCCCCCTCCCTTTTGAACTATTGCTTTTTTTCGTCTTAAAGCAACAATGTTTTTTCTTAGGCTCATAAAACTATTTTTTTATTAGACATCTACATCTTGAAAGTCGATGTAACTCAATTAGAGCGCAAAAGTACGCTATTTCTTGCACAAAATTTTTATTTTGTGTACTTTTTAACCTAACGGTCGCCGGAGGATAAGATTGAAAGTCGGATATTTAGACGCTGATCGCTTTATTCCATTTGCAGCAAACGGTATCGGCAAGGTCGATCAGCAGGAAGAGCAGGAAACCCATTATGCTCAGCAGGGCGATTCCCGCATACATGTCGAGGTAGTTGATGCGCATCCAGGCGTCTACAATATAGTATCCCATTCCACGGTCGGTTCCGTAAGTCTCGGTGAAAAATAGTACCGAAACGGCAATGCCGAGCGCAATGCGCAGTGTGGTGAATAAATCGGGCAGTATCGCCGGAAATGTAATCTCGCGGAATTGCTGCATTTTGCCCGCACCTAACGAAATAAGCACGTTGTAGTTGTCTTTCGGGATATTGTTGACCGCGTCGCGGGTCGAAATAATGACCTGAAATATCACAATCAGTATAATCATGATGATTTTTGAGATTTCGCCGATGCCCGTCAGAAGCATTACGACGGGCAGTAAGGCCAATTTCGGAACAGGGTAGGTGAAGTATACAAGAGGACTCAGCATACTGTTCACTTTTGGGGAACGTGCCATTACGATGCCGATAGCGGCGCCTGCAAGAATCGAAATAAGCAGTCCGACGACGATGCGTTCCAAACTTACCGTGAGGTGACTCCACATCGACGGCATGATGTTGAACATGTTGACGTAAGTCGCCACCGGGCCTATCAAT
Organism: Prevotellaceae bacterium; assembly: GCA_031255055.1. GTDB lineage: Bacteria > Bacteroidota > Bacteroidia > Bacteroidales > Paludibacteraceae > JAIRTG01. The sequence goes on along the minus strand of JAIRTG010000116.1, from coordinate 20,629 downwards.
ACGGGACTGTCGACGAGTCCGGCAACAAAATACCATATCAGATTGAACAGTAATAATCCGTACAGCTTGTTCCGGATGTTTAATTTTTTTTTCGACATAATTCATTCGCAAGTTTGGGGTTCGACTATCGTGAACGGATTATTCCCACAGCGCTTTTATGTGTGATTTTATTTCCTGTGTGAAACGCATCATTTCCCATTCGTCATTCGTTTTTTCCTGCGTATGAACCGGATTGTCGATTACTTTCAGAACCGTTGCAGGCGCCGGTGAAAAGAGTATGATGCGCTTTCCCAGTTTTACGGCTTCCGCCACATTGTGAGTGGTGAAAATGGTTGTCGTCCTGTTCTCTTTCCAGAGATTCAAAAACAATTCCTGTGAATTTTCGGACGTGATCGCGTCCAAAGCCGAAAAAGGCTCGTCCATCAGCAGAATATCGGGACGCTGTACAAACGCACGTGCCAAGGATACACGCTGACGTTGTCCGCCGCTCAGTTCCCTTGGGAATCGTTTTGTCAGACCGGTCAGGTCCAGCCCTTCGAGAATGTTCCGATAATGTGCTTGAAAATGTTCGCTGTTGTCTTCCTTTCTGATGCGCTGCGGAAGCAGGATGTTCCTGTCGACCCGCTGCCAGTCCGGTAATCCGTAGTGCTGGGGCACGAAGGCGATTTTGTGTTTTCGGGGATGCAGCGTTTCTTCGTTGAGCAGGATTTCGCCCTCGAAAGCCTGTATGATATTGCACAATACGTGTAAAAAAGTTGACTTTCCGCTTCCGGACGGCCCAATGATGCCGTAAATCTCGCCTGCGTTCAACTCGAGGTTTATGCGGTTTAATATTGTCGTATCGCCGAATTTGACGGATATGTCGCGGATTCTAAGCATCAGAGTTGCCTGTTCAATTGTGCGGCTGTATAGTTTGCGGGGATCAGACCGGCTTCGCGCAGCCATTTGATGACGGCTTCCGTATCTTTTTCGGTCGGCAGGCTGTATTTTTGGTAATCGGGAAGCAGGATTTTTTCCGTCAAATCTTCGGGCGTACCCAAATCTTCTATTAAAATATCGTAAAAATCACTTCTGTCGTGTGTCCGGATATAATCTACGGCTTCGTTGTATGCCGCATACATGGCCTTGAGTTGTGATTCTTTTTTGTTTGCGATGTTGCGGTGAAAAACCATGCAGGTGACATTGTAGCCCAACTCTTCGACGGTGGCAATGGAACGCATACCGTCTTTCAGGGCAATCGAAATGAAAGGTTCGGGTAACCCTGTTGCCGCCGTTTTGTGATTTCGGAGCATTTCCAACCGGACAGGAATCTTATTGACTTCTTGCCGGTGAATGTCTTTTGCAGATAGTCCTTCCGATTTCAGCGCCATGTCGATAACAAAATCAATAACGGTGTTTTTTGACGACGCCAGCTCTTTGCCCTTCAAACCGCTCATAGAGTGTATTGTGGTGTCGTTTGTCAGGATGTGAAACACGCCGTATTCTTTCGATGTTACGACCAAATCAATGCCGTTGGCCTGCTGAATGATCGCTCCCGTCAGGTCGATAATCGTTCCGTCGATGCTGTTGGACTGAAAAGCCGCATCGCGATCGTTTGCCGAATAAAACTTTTGAATGGTAACGTTGACGCCGTGCCTGTCGAAAAATCCCTTTTTCCGCGCAATGGCGTACGGCAACAAATCGGTGGAGGACATCACGCCTATTGTCAAACCGGATTGCGCCTGCCGGTCGCCGCAGGCCGAAAAAACAATAACAAAGACGGATAAAACAAAAAATAGCTTTTTCATACGGTGAAAAATTAAAGACGGCAAAAGTACGAAATTAGCATATCAGCACAAAATAAGGGGAAGAGACCTGATTAACTACGAATTTGATAGCGATAATTTATTTTTTTGATAATTTATTTTGAATTATAATTTCAAAATGTATATATTTGTGCCCTAATAATAATAAAAACGATATTTACATGCCTCATCCGATTACATCGAATAATTATCGCCCCTGTTGTAAAGTATTAGAGATTCATCTTATCTGATTTTTTTTAGATTGTGTTAGTTAACTATCTCGAAAAAAAGATGTTTCAAATGAGATTATTTGAAGCATCTTTTTGTTTTACGGCAGCTTGTAAGGGATATTTCCGGCGTTCGACACGACGGCGCTTTAAAATTTAACTACAAATAAGTTTCAAAGCAATTTCAATAAATAATGTCAAAAAATAAGCGTTTTCTTTCCCTGCTCACCTGTTTTCATTCTAAAAAATATATATTTGTTTCACATATCGATTGTTATGTATCGAATCATCAATATTATATCAAATTATTCATCAAACATTTTTTTATGGAAACAAGCGCTAAGTTACATTCACTGTCGTATCGGGATGCTAAAACTTATCTTTTCGCCGGTATTTTTATAGTAGGGAACATTTTACTGCCTCAACTGTGTCACTTAATACCGCAGGGAGGATTGATTTGGCTGCCGATTTACTTTTTCACGTTGATTGCCGCCTATAAATTCGGACTGCAAACGGGGCTGTTGACGGCGATTCTATCCCCGCTCGTCAACTGTTTACTTTTCGGAATGCCCCCGTTAGCCTCTTTACCTGCCATTTTAATCAAATCGTCTTTGCTTGCCATAGGCGCCGCATACGCTGCAAAGCTCTTCGGAAAAGTTGCAATACTGCCGATTCTGCTGGTCGTGTTGCTCTATCAGATTGTCGGAATACTGGCCGAATGGATGATACTGAAAGAATTTTTTCCTGCAACACAGGATTTCAGAATCGGTATTCCGGGATTACTTCTTCAAGTCTTCGGAGGCTATCTGGTTTTGAAAGCAATCTCAAAACTGTAACTCATGGGAAAAACTTTTGAGGAGCTTTCGGAACGTTTCCGGTCGATTCGTTTCGACGAAGAGTTCGACATGATTGTTGCCGTCGCCAACGGCGGCATTATTCCCGCAGCCTTTCTGAACCAACGATTAAATGTCGAAGTTCAGCTACTGAGAATAAATTTGCGCGACAATTGTCAGAAACCTCTTTACGATACTCCGAAACTATTGTCACCTGTTTATTTTGATGTCGAGAACAAATCAATCTTACTGGTCGAAGACAGAGTCAAAACAGGTGCATCGCTCAACTTTGCAAAGAACTTATTACAGAAAGCAAAATTGATTAAAACCTTTGCCGTAAACGGCAATGCCGATTATTTTTTATACAACGAAGACTGTTTCAAATTCCCCTGGATTCTGTGACAGTCAAAAACTCCAATTAAAACTGCAAATATGGACAGACGAGATTTTTTAAAAGCTGCCGCCGTAGCGGGGGCCGCTTTGACGCTTAAAATGAATGGCGGCATGGATATTATGTCGCAGACAGTAAGGAACGCTCAAACAGGTGACTCCGTAGATTTGGTAGCTGTGATGGGCGGTGAAGCCGACGCAATGTTTCAGCGTGCCATCGCGGAAATGGGTGGTATGGGGAAATTTGTGAAAAAAGGAAACAAAGTAGCCATAAAGCCCAATATCGGGTGGGATAAATCGCCTGAATTGGCGGGAAACACGAATCCGAAGCTCATTTCGGCTATCACACAAGCATGTTTTGCCGCCGGAGCAAGCGAAGTAACCGTCTTCGACCACACGTGCGACGACTGGGTGGCCTGTTACAAAAACAGCGGTATCGAAGCCGCCGCAAAAGCGGCAGGCGCTAAAGTGATGCCCGCTCACGAAGAAACATATTACAGGGAAATATCGCTTCCGCAAGGCAAAAAACTTAAACGCTCAAAAGTGCATGGCGCCATTCTGGACAGCGATGTGTGGATTAACGTCCCTATATTGAAACACCACGGAGGAGCTAATCTGAGCATCTCGATGAAAAACTATATGGGACTGGTTTGGGACAGACGCATTTTTCACAGTACGGACTTGCAACAGTGCATTGCCGATATTTGCACCATGTCGAAAAAGCCCGCCCTGTGTATCGTCGACGCTTACCGGGTGTTAAAAACAAATGGTCCGAGGGGAAAATCCGCTTCCGATGTCGTTTTGTCGAAAGCCCTGTTTATGTCGCAGGACATGGTTGCCGCCGATACTTCAGCGGCAAGATTCTTTAATCAGATACGCGAAATGCCGATAGAACATGTTGCGCATATCGCCAACGGCGAAAGCCTCAAACTCGGAACGATGGACATCGATAAATTGAACGTGAAAAGAATCAGGATGTGATGCAAAGCATGTCTTATGAACTTATTCTACCATTTTAATACATCAATTATCAATTATGCTGAAAACCATCCGTATTATCGTTTCCGTTCTTTTATTTTCAACTATTACATTTTATTTTCTCGATTTTTCCGGCGTACTGCCCCGATTTGCCGGCATACTGCCGAAACTACAGTTTATTCCCGCTTTACTCGGATTGAGTATTGTCACTTTAGCGGTCTTGCTGACGCTCACGCTGTTGTTCGGAAGGGCATATTGTTCATCAATATGCCCTTTGGGCGTTTTTCAAGACATCATTTCGTGGTTTGCCAAGAAGACCGCGAAAAAGAAAAAACGATTCAAATTCAACAAGGCAAAAACCGTTTTACGCTGGTCGATGTTGGCATTGGGGATGATCGCGCATCAGGTGGGAGTAACCTTTTTGTGGGGATTGTTAGACCCCTATAGCGCTTTCGGACGAGTGGCGACACACGTATTCAAACCGATCTATGTGGCGGGAAATAACTTGCTGGCAACAATATTCACCCATTTCGGCAACTATACCTTCTATGTGATCGACAACAGTATATTGAGCGTCTCCACGCTACTGATAGCCTTGTTGACGGTTGCCATAGTCGGGTTAACGGCCTGGAAAGGGGGACGGACATTTTGTAATACAATCTGTCCGGTGGGCACTTTTTTGGGACTTTTGAGCAAGGTCTCGCTCTTCAAAGTACGGATTGACGCCGACAAATGTAATCGCTGTAGCGCCTGTGCCGCAAAATGTAAATCATCCTGCATCGACAGCGCCGGACAGACCGTTGATAACAGTCGGTGCGTCGTCTGCTTCAACTGTCTGGGAAGCTGCAAAAAAGACGCATTGCATTTCGGACTTCCGGCGAAAAAGGCGGCGAAAACGATAACCGATGAGCCGGATGCCTCAAAACGACAGTTTCTGGCATCCGCACTGGTGACCGCTGTGGCCATTCCAACGGCGTTGGCCGAAGATAAAACGAAATTTATATCGAATAAATCGGCATATACACGTCAGACCCCGATTTCTCCACCCGGTTCGCTAAGCGCAGAACATTTGCTGAAACATTGCACGTCGTGCCATTTGTGTATCAGCAAATGTCCTACGAAAGTGCTGAAGCCTGCCTTTATGGAATACGGCATCGGAGGCGTTATGCAGCCTATGATGTTTTTTGAAAAAGGCTTTTGTAACTTCGATTGTACGATTTGTTCCGATATTTGCCCCAATAACGCGCTGGTGCACCTGACGGAAGAACAAAAACATACTACTCAAATGGGACGTGTTGTGTTCAATCAGGATATTTGCGTGGTGCATACCGAAGGTACGAATTGCGGCGCCTGTGCCGAACATTGTCCGACGCAGGCCGTGACGATGGTTCCCTATAAAGACGGTCTGACAGCCCCACAGACTAATCCGGATATCTGCGTCGGTTGTGGCGGCTGTGAGTTTATATGCCCTGTGCGACCGTATAGAGCTATTTTCGTCGAAGGTAACAGGGTGCATCAAACGGCAGAAAGAATCGAAGAAGGTAAGGAACAGGTGCTCGAATTTGATGACTTCGGCTTTTAGCGCACAGCAATAAAATAGCTGTCTTCTTTAAGAATAATTAGAGCGCCGAGACTGCTGTTTTATGAAACCAAATCGCTGTTCTTTTGTTATAAAAACCGCAAGATGACACAAATAAATGAATAGGAAAGATGGCTTTCTCCGACGGTGTTTTCGGACTGTTCACGGGGTGTCGGCGGCATTGTCTTTCGGGGCGTTGCGGGGCAGAGCCCCGCAGAGGGGGTAGCGGAAGACCGCGTAGCGGGCTGTAGCGAGGGGGAGACTCCCCCCCCCCCCTAAAATCTCTCTTCTTCGATGGATGTTGTGTTTTTGCCGTTCATGAAAAATGTGTAATTTTGCGCCGGAAATCTTTAAAGAATTAAACTTAAAAACGTAATTAAAAATGATTAAAGTAGGTATTAATGGTTTTGGCCGTATCGGTCGCATGGTCTTCCGTGCTGCGGTGTACAACTTCGCTGAGGATATCGAAGTTGTTGGTATTAACGACTTGTTGGCGCCCGATTATTTGGCGTATATGCTGAAGTTCGACTCGGTTCACGGTCGGTTCAACGGCAACGTGTCGGTGGAAGGAAATAACCTGGTTGTGAACGGTAAAAAAATCCGCCTGACGGCCGAAAGAGACCCCGCCGCTCTGAAATGGAATGAAGTGGGGGCTGAGGTCGTTGTGGAATCGACAGGCCTTTTCCTGACGGCCGAAACCGCAAATAAACACATCGAGGCAGGCGCTAAAAAAGTGGTACTGTCGGCCCCGTCGAAGGATGATACGCCGATGTTTGTCTATGGCGTAAATGACGAAAGCTATGCGGGACAGACAATTATTTCAAACGCATCTTGTACCACTAACTGTCTGGCGCCCATTGCTAAAGTGTTGAACGATAAATTCGGCATCGAAAAAGGATTGATGACTACCGTTCATGCGGCTACCGCAACTCAAAAAACTGTTGACGGGCCTTCGGCTAAAGATTGGAGAGGCGGACGCGGAATCTTGGAAAATATTATTCCGTCTTCGACGGGTGCGGCTAAAGCGGTGGGAAAAGTACTCCCTGCGCTGAACGGAAAGTTGACCGGTATGTCTTTCCGCATTCCGGCTTCGGATGTTTCGGTTGTCGACCTGACTGTCGTGCTGGAAAAAGCGGCTACGAAAGATGAAATTTCCGCCGCAATGAAAGCTGCCGCGGATGGCGAATTGAACGGTGTACTCGGCTATACCGAGGATGCGGTCGTGTCTACCGATTTTCGCGGATGTGTTTTGACGTCCGTCTATGACGCCGCAGCCGGTATTTCGCTGGATGGTAATTTTGCCAAAATCGTTTCGTGGTACGACAACGAATGGGGCTATTCGAACAAAATGCTGGAAATGGTGAAAGTAGTTGCCAAATAGACGACTGTCGACAGCAAATTACGCAAACTACGCAAACTGAAAGGAATCCCGAAACGGATTCCTTTTTTTATGCCGCCGACTCTCCTCAGCCCAATCGCTTTTAAGGTGATTTTCTTCTCCGGTTTATTCTTTACGTAATGCTTTTTCTTTTGTCCAATAGATTGTTTTCCCGAACAGGGAGATGCCAAGATAGCCTCTGAGTTTCAATTTTCCGGGTTCGCTGATGTTCGCAGTAACGCTGTATTCGCCGCCTTCGTAGACTACTTTTCCGTTATCCCATAGGTTTTCTTTGGGATTGTAGGTCAGGTTTTTGATCTGGATTGTTCCCACAAGGTGGCGTTTGGCTTTGTTGCCGGTCCAGACTACTTTTGCGGCATATTTCCCGTCGGACGTTTTGTAGATTTCCAGTTGGGTTTTATCGTCGCTTTTTACATCGGGCGACAGGTAGTATCCCAAAATGGCGTCTGCCTTGTTTTGGGTGAAACAATGACCGACTGTCAAAGAATAAAAGATAGTTAGCAGGATGATCGTTTTCATTTTACTGTGTTTTTTAGTTTGTCGATGGAGCTATTTTTGCGGATTTTTTATTTTGAAAAGTAGAACGTAAAATAACGGTAGCAGAATCGGGTTCGGCGGCGGGATTTGAATAAAGTATTTCTACCGCGTATCTCACTATATACCAATTACTAAACACGATAAATACAGAGGTTCCAAAGCCTTTTTTTGAGGTTCCCCCGAACTTTTGGGGGATTCCCCGAAACTTTTGGGGGACTCTCCGATGCTTTTGGGGGACTCCCCGATGCCTTTGGGGGACTCCCCGAAACCTTGGGGGATGCTCCAAAATCGTTGGGGGTTCCCCGAAACTTTTAGGGGATTTCCCAAAAATTGGAAACTGTTTGCCAACCACATAAATATGAATTGATTTATTTCACTTGGAAGAGCCATGCCAGATTGAGCGATAGCCCTAAATTGCGGGAGTAGCCAAAATAGGCTGCTTTTGAGTTGGAAAAAATGTCGCTTAACGTGTATGCGCCTCTCGCTTCCAATCCCATAAGTTGCTTGCCGAACTGAAATTCACACCCGAGACCAAACGCAAATCCGTACTCGAATTTGTTCTCGATCGGATGGGTGTATTGATAGTCGGTTGCGCCCCCGGTGTTGTTTATCAGCACGTTGTCCGACAGAAAGCAGGCTATTTTCGGCCCTAAGTGAATAATGAAGCGTACATCCCTTTTTCCCATGTAGATATGGGTCAGAAACGGCATTTCGATGTAGTTCAGCCTCCGACTGTAGCTGTTTCGGGCTTCGACCCATCCCCGTTGCGAGAAGTTTGCTTCCAGTTGAATTCCTACCACTTTGTCGGAAATGAAGCGGAACGAAAGTCCTCCGTTGTAGCCGAATAGCAGGTTGTCCAAATTGAGGGCGGGATCCGAATGTACCGTCGAAGCGGTTACCCCGTGTGATGTTCCGAGATAGACCTTCGGTTTGTCCAGCCGAGCCTGCGCGTTGGCGGTGAGCGCAAAGAAAATCGAAAAGACGGTCGATAACAGCAGTGGATTTTTCATCTGATTGGCGGATGGAACTGTTTAACGTTCGGATAGATAGAGTTGTTGATTCATATAGCCGGAGTCGCCCGAAAGTTTTACAAATTTGTAGTTCGACTGAATCCCTTTTTTCCGGTAGAAGGTGATGGCCGACGGAAAATCTGTTCCGTAGTTGTCGATGATGTCGATGAAATAGCCGGTCAGATCGTAGCCCAAAATGTCGTATCTCGGATTGATTGTGTTGTTCCTCCTCTCGAAAAGTTTGTTGAACGTCGTTTCAAACGGTATCATCAGCGTTCTGTCGGGTTCGGGGTCGAAGGGCGAAATCCATATCGCGTTGTTTTTTTTGTGCTCTCTCGCCTGCCAACTGTACTGCTCGAACAGCAGGATGTTAAATTCCGGCGAAAGTCGCTCCAATTCCGTCAGATAGGGACTTACGTCGTTGAATCCGGTCGAATTGAACAGGATGATGTTTTGACGTCCTTTTTCTAAAAAGAGGTCGAGATCCGTACTTTCCGGCTCCGGCAGACCGATGGTCGAATAGGGTCGTCGTCGTGCCGTCAGCTCTTTTTTCAATTCTTGGGTGAAGGTGTCTTCTGTCGTTACGTCGGGCAGGTCGGCAAAGAGGATGTTCGCCCTTTTGTATTTGTTGTCAAACAGGTCGGCTACAAATTCGACTTCTACGTTTACCGATGGGTTGAATTGATAGATGTATTGATTGAGGGCGGCTGCCGGTATTTTTGACGAAAAGGGGATGATGGTGTTGATCTGATGCTGTTTGGCAAATTTGGCGACCGGCTGTACCTGGTTGCTGTATGCGGGGCCGATTATCAGATTCATTGTTTTTAGTTCCGGCTTGGTTAGTATTTCGTTCACTTTTTCGGTCGACTTTTCGGTGTCGTAGGCGTAGATTTCAAATGAAATGCCTTTGTTTTTATTTTCCTGAACGGCCACCAAAGCGCCGCAGTAGAAGTCGACAAAGCGATCGATGCTGAGATCTCTTTTGCCGTCGAGCATCATGGGGAGGAGGAACGCAATGCGGATTGGCCGACGGGTCGGAACGATGGCTGTGTTGCTATTGGTTTGTTCCGATGTGTATGGCTGGTCGGCAACGGCTGTTTTGCGTTCCGGAGCGCCGCCCGACGGCGGTTGTTGGGTTTTCGAGGCGGTGGTTGCGGTTGGGATGCGCAGTGTCTGTCCGATATATAAAACTTGGTCGCAGCCCGGATTTTGTTTCACGATGTCTTCTACCGATACGTTGTAGAGGCGGGAAATGGAAAACAGGGTTTCTTTTGCTTTTACCTGATGGGAACGCTCTTCGTTTGTCGGTGAATCGGGGGTACTTTTGTGCGTTTTTTTGTTTTTCGACTCGTCGGCAACGGTGACGATGTATGGAATTTGCAGTTTCATGCCGTTTTTCAGTCCTTTTTTGTCGAGATCGGGATTGCATCTTTTTATGTCGTCCTGACTCACGCCGTAGTGCTGGCTGATGCCGAATAGTGTTTCTTTTCTTTTGACTCTGTGCTCTATAAACGAAATTGCCTGTGTCGGTTGCACAGGCTGCTGATTGGTTTGCAATTCGGTCTGATTCGAGGGTCCCGCTCCGGTCGCTTTTATTTTGTATTCTGCGGGTATGTATAGGATGTCTCCCGCTTTGAGGCCGTCTTTTGCGTTCGGATTTATCCGTTTTATTTCGTTTTCGTCGATGCCGAATTTTCGCGACAGGCTGTAAAATCCTTCGCCCGGTTCAACTTTGTATTCGTAATAGTCTTTCCCTCCGATTTTGTTTATGGTGTAGTTGGTATTTTGGCCCGCCAGAACGGCGGTGAACAGAATAATCGTCCATGTAAACAGTAGTCTTTTCATCTGTGTATCATTTTTTCGATTTGTGTAGTGTGATTTTTTTTAACAAGCAGTGCAAAAGTACAAAATTTATACATCCGCATTTTGTAAAAGTAATAAAAACGCGGTTTTTTTGTTTTTAATAAGAAAAACGTACTTTTGCAGGAACAAAACAAAAGCCCGAAAACGCTAAAAGTAGCAAAGAGGCCTTTTATGTTGTTTTGGATGAAGTTGTAAATAAATAGCTTATCACTAATGAAAAATAGTTTTTGCCTGTCTTTCTTTCTAACTGTCTCGCTCGGTCTCTCGGCTCAATTTTCGGTCAACACCAACATCACTCATCAATATTATACCGACTACGTTTCAACCGGTCTCGATTATCTGGTTGTCTTCGACCGTCTGGCTACGCCGAATCCGGGGGATTATGCCGAAATTCATTATGACACGCAGGGGAGCAGTTTTGTTTGGGAAAAATACCAAAACGGAATCAGAACGCCTTATTCGTCGAGTACAACCAGTTCTATGCTTCATCTTGATTTGGAAACGTCGATGGGCTATGTGCTGAATGTCGACGGAACCGATGTGCTGACCGTTTGGGTGATTGATTTCAGCGCTTATATGCCCGCCATTCGGTCTGTCACATGGGATGACCCAAATGAAGCGCAGTGTGAAAATTTGACCCTGTCGATAGATATGAATATGCCTGTGATGCGGTATCAAAATCCGGCAGGAAATACCTACAACTTGAAGCGGGAGGTTGAAATAACATACGAAACGTTGGAGTTTAACGAGACGTGGAATCCTGTCGAAAAGAAAGAGACGTTTTCGACTCCTGCTTCTGCCGTCGATGTTGAAGCGCCTTTGAAAAATACGAGTTTTGTGGTCGAAGGCGACCGGTTTGCCAAAGACCTGAATCGAACCGTTTCACTGGAAAGTGATGTGTATGTTGCGATAGCAGTGGAAGCGTCTCCGACAACGCAAACAAGTGTCAGAGACGTCAGAAATGAAAATGAACGTCCGGATGACGCTTCTAAAAGAGAAGGTTCCGCGCCTTTGGAAATCAATTTTACGGCAAGGCCGACGCCAACGGTACAGTATTATAACTGGATTGTCTATAAAGAAGATACGCAGTTGTTTACCCGAAAAGATGAGCATTTTGCGTATAAGTTTGAAGAGTTTGGAAAATACAAGGTTAAGTTGACGGTCAGCAGTGATTTCTGTGCCTATACCGATTCGACGATTGTGATTGAAGTGAGGGAATCGGAATTGTTGGCACCGAGGGTTTTCACGCCGAATGGGGACGGAATAAATGAGGAATTTCGTGTGGCTTATAAGTCGATTGTGGAGTTTGAGGCGTGGGTATATAACCGTTGGGGACGGCTGGTGTATCATTGGACGAATCCTGCGCAAGGATGGGACGGAAAAATCAATGGGAAAAATGCAACGGAAGGCGCTTATTTTTATGTCATCAAGGCAAAGGGCGCCGATGGATATAAGTATTTGCTAAAAGGCGATTTGAGTTTGCTTAGAGGTAAGAAACGATGAAATCCGGAGGAAATGAGCCGATCTTATTCTTCATCAAATTCGAGCCAAAAGTTGTTTCCGTCAAAAACACCGCAGGAGAAAATACCGACAAAGTCGCCCAAGATGACAACACGGCTGTTGTTTTTCAATTGTAGATCCAGTGCGATATGGCGATGTCCGAAAACGAGGAAATCAACGTCGTGTGTTTTGATGTATTCTTTCGCAAAAACGACCAAGTCTTCTTTATCTTCTCCCAAAAATTTGTTTTCAATATCTTTGATTCTTTCGCGGTTTTTCTTCGACCAGTGAAATCCGAAATTTTGTCCGATTTGGGGCGGAATCAATCGAAATAAACGCTGACAGGTTTTGCTGTGGAATATCTTCCGGATGATTTTGAAGCCTCTTTCCTGAGAATGAATCCCGTCTCCGTGTGCCAGATAAAATGTTTTATTTCCGATTCGGATGGTTTCGGGTTGTTTGTGTACAATCAGTCCGACTTCTTTTTCCAAATATCCGAAGGTCCAAAGGTCGTGATTTCCGACAAAAAAGTGTATTTCGATACCGCTGTCGACCAGTTCGGCCAGTTTTCCCAAGAAGCGGACATGTCCTTTTGGTACGACGGTTTTATATTCGTACCAAAAATCGAACATATCTCCCAGCAGATAAATTGCTCCGGTGTCGGCTTTCACGCGGTTGAGCCAATCGACGATGCGTTTTTCGTGCGCATCAGGATTTTCGACCATTCTCGATCCTAAATGCGCATCCGAAACGAAGTATACTTTTTTTTGCTGCATTTTATTATTGTCGCCGCGATGTGAATTATAAAAATCCCAATTCGAGTAGCGCTTCTTCGCTCATCATGTCTTTGCTCCAGGGCGGGTCAAACACGATCTCGACTTCTACGCTTTGTATCCCTTCGATGCTTTCTATTTTCATTTTTACATCTTCCAGTATGAAGTCGGCGGCGGGACAATTTGGGGCTGTTAACGTCATTTCTATTTTAACATTGCCGCTGTCATCTGTTTCCACTTTGTATATCAGTCCCAAATCGTAGATGTTTACGGGAATCTCGGGATCGTATACCGTTTTCAGCATTTTGACAATGTCTTCTTCTATTTTTAAAAATTCGTTCATGCAATTGTTTCTTGGGGGTTGTCAGTCCACGATTTTCATGCTGATTATTTTCACATCTTCTTCGGGCCTGTCTGCAAAGGCGGTTTTTACGTCGGCAATTTTGTCCACGACCTCAAGTCCTTCAAGCACTTCTCCGAAAACGGAGTAGCTTCCGTTGAGATATGGCGTGCCGCTTTCGTTTTGTACAATGTAAAATTGCGAACCCGAAGATGCGCGTTGCGGATTTACAAAGTCTCCTGTCCGGGCAGCCGCAACTGCGCCTTTTTTGTGTATGAATTGCGGCAGTATCTCCGCAGGAATCGTGTATCCCGGCCCTCCTGCTCCCAGTTGTTTCCCTGACGGAGCGTCTTTTGAATCGGGATCGCCGGCTTGAATCATGAAATTTTTGATGACACGATGAAATAGAACGCCGTCGTAAAATTTCTTTTCTACCAGTGCAATAAAATTATCGCGGTGCAAAGGAGTTTCGTTGTAAAGTTTAATCTTAATATCTCCCAGTGTTGTCTCAATCAAGACTTTTGTTTCTTTTTGTTCCATATTTGTTTGTTGTGCTACATTTTCCTGTGCCGATAAGTTCGACAGGCCGAATAATGAATAAAAGTATAATGTAAATAAAAAGTAGGGTGTTTTCATACGTTGGATAAAGAATTGAATATGGTTGTATTTTCTTTGTTTTGTGTATAAAAAAGAAGGTGTGTAAAAAATTACAACACCTTTCATTTTTTTTAGAATATCTTCGGATTACGCTTTTCCATTTGCTGTTTCGGTATCAAAGCCTGCCAATTCGTGGTCGATAAGGATGCGTCCGCAGTATTCGCAAACGATGATTTTCTTCCGCAAACGAATGTCCAATTGACGCTGTGCAGGGATTTTGTTGAAGCAGCCGCCGCAGGCTTCACGGTGTACGTAAACAACAGCCAGACCGTTACGGGCGTTTCTTCTGATGCGTTTAAAAGCCATCAATAAGCGCGGTTCGATCATTGCTTCGATTTCTTTTGTACGGGCTCTGAGTTTTTCTTCTTCGTATCTTGTTTCGGAGACGATTTCGCTCAATTCTTTTTTCTTTTGCATCAAATCGAGTTTTCGTTCCGCCAGTTTTTCGGTTGTCAGTTGTCGTTCGTTTCGTTTTTGTTCTTGCGACTCGGTATATTCACGGATGTGCTTTTCGCATAATTCGATTTCGAGCATCTGGTACTCAATTTCTTTTGACAGATTATCAAATTCGCGGTTATTGCGCACTTTTTCCTGTTGCTCTTTGTATCTTTTGATTCTCATTTTGGCTCCTTCAATCTCAAGTTTTTTATTGGTGATTGAGGTTGCCAATCCTGTTATTTCTCCGTCAAAATTATCAAGACGTGTGTACAGTCCTGCGATTTCGTCATCTAAATCCTGCACTTCTAAGGGTAGTTCGCCTCTCAGTGTTTTTATTTCGTCTATTTTTGAAACCACTTTTTGAAGTTCGTATAACGCATTTAATTTACCTTCGACAGTGATTTCTTTTTCTGTTCTTTTTTCCGTAGTCATATTGATTTACAAATAAATTATGGGATTTGTATTTATTTCCGAAATTCGGACTGCAAATGTAGGTATTTTTTTTGTAATTATTTCTCCAAGCAACTCTTTTGTATACTGTTCGCTCTCATAGTGGCCAATATCCGCTATCAGGATTTTGTTTTCGGCTGCGAAAAATTCGTGATATTTAAAGTCGCCCGATATAAAAATATCGGCTTTTTGCGCGATGGCATCGGACAGGAAATGGCTTCCTGCTCCTCCGCAAAGCGCCACTTTTTTTATCTTTTTTCCTGATAATGCCGAGTGGCGGATTGCTCCTGCCTTGAAAGTTGCTTTTATTTTCTTTAGAAAGACAATTTCATCTTCTTCATTTTCCAATTCGCCCACAATTCCGCTTCCGGCCTGCATCCATTCGTTTTCCAACGGAATAAAATCATACGCGGGTTCTTCGTAAGGGTGTTTGTCTAAAAGGGTATTGAGAACGGTCTTTTTGAGATACTTCGGCAATATCACCTCCAGTTTTCTTTCGGCCTCTTCGTGTAATTTGTTTATCGAGCCGACAAAAGGATGAGCGTTTTCGTTTGCCCTGAATGTGCCGATACCTTTGGCGCTGAAACTGCAAGCGTCATAATTGCCGATAGTTCCCGCTCCTGCTTCAAATAAAGCATTCCTCACGCTTTCGAGATGGGCATCCGGAAGATATGTGGTTAGTTTCAAAAGCGATTTTTGCACCGGACTTAAAATCCGCCTGTTTTTCAGTCCTATTTTATCGGCAATCCGTCCGTTCACGCCTTCCGAGACATTGTCGAGATTGGTATGCGAAGCATAAACGGCGATGTTATACCGTATCGCTTTGATAATGCACCGTTGCACATCATTCTGTCCCGTAAGTCTTTTTATTCCCCCGAAGATGAGCGGATGATGCGATACAATCAGGTTGCAGTCATTCTCGATGGCCTCGTCGATTATCTTTTCGGTGACGTCGATGCAAACTAACACATTAGAGACTTCCATACGGGCGTCGCCCACCAACAGTCCCGCATTGTCATAGCTTTCCTGCAATGCCAAAGGAGCGAATTTTTCGATATGTTCGCAGATTGTTTGTACGGTTGTCATCATTCGTATCTTTCAAAAACTCGGTCTTGTTACGCTTTTTTACAACGTTTTTCGTTTCCGTTTTTTTCGGGAGGCTATTCTTCGGTGGGTTCTTTTTTTTCTTCTGCCAAAAAGTCGGTGATATTGCTATCGATTAGCAAATTGTACCAGGTCAGCATTTTTTTTATATCGCTCGGATACACTCTGTCTTTGTCGTAATTTGGGAGGACTTCGACCATATATGCACGCAGCTTATAGTGGTCGGATTTCGGATCAACAGCGGTTTTTCCGCCGTTCTCTTTTATTTTTATATTTTCCAGCACCTGTGCCAGCGGCACATCGCCCTCCGTCGTAAAAACGGCTATGTCTCCGAGCGAAACGGCGTTATCTCCCGCATACGACGGCATTCGTTTGCCATTGATCAAAGATTCTACGACAAGCATATTTCTTCCCTGTGAAATCAATCTGTAAAGCCCCGGCTTTCCTGAAAGTGATAGAATTTTTTTTAGCATCTTTGTGTTGTTTTCTAATTGCGCCGACAAATATATACTTATTTTTTCAAATGCAAATGCCTGATGTTCCTAAATATATTGTAAGAAATACCGTCACAAAATGCGTTTGACAAGCCTCAGTCGGTGGGAATAATCCTGTTTTTCAGACGAGTAGATTCCCTCATTATCTATCCGGTCTATTTTCACCCGTCCCGAAGCGTGTATAATTCGGTGATTGTCGACAAGGATGCCGACGTGAACAATCTTTCCGACTCGGTCTTCAAAAAAAGCCAAATCGCCGGCCCTCGCTTCCGACAAAAAATTCACAATAGCGCCTTTGTCCACCTGTTGCGAGGCGTCACGCGGCAGCCGAATGCCGCAAATCGAAAAGACAATCTGTACCAATCCCGAACAGTCGATGCCGAAGATGCTTTTTCCGCCCCACAGATATGGCGCGTGTAAATATTGCTTTGCCAAATCCAAAACAATTTCGCCTTCGGGCTTCATGCTATCGGCCAAATCCGTTTCTTTTTCAAAAACATAATAGCTGTTTTGAAATTTAAAGCCGTTTTCTCCCTCAACAGAGCGGATAATCGCTCCGCCCGGGAAAATTACTTTTTCGGCCACGTTATCCTTGTTTTTGGCAAGCGCATAAGCGGTACAAACCGTTTTTTCGGGTTGTTGCGACAGATGAATCGTTTCATTTTCATCGATCATTTCCACCATTCGACGGTCGATCCAACCCTCATAGCCGTCGGCACAATTAGAAATTTTCAGTCTGTTTCCCCGTTTTTCGAGCACAAGGGCCATTTCGCCGAACAAAAGCTGAGAGACCATTTCCGACGTCTCGGCATTTCCCTCCCTGAGAGGAGCTAAAATCTGATTGACAATACAAAACATCTGTTTTTCGCTTTAAATCAATGTTAATATTTTGGAGTATTTAAATTAGACATCCAAAGATAAGCATTTTGAACCGGACGGAACTCATGTCGAATTTATGACCGTCAAAAAAATAATTTGCGGCTCTGTGATAAGTACCTACATAATTTTCCCTCCTGTGAATCCGACCGTACATTTTGGGGCGTTTGCGCATAATCAAAGATTTTATACTAACTTTGAATTCTATTTTTACCGATAAACACTAATGAATTAACATATTATGAACTCAAAACGTAAATTTTGGAAATTAGTTGTCAAAATTGTACTCTTTGCTTTTCTGGCTTTTATTATCACACAATTATTTCCAAGAAAAAACAAATTCAAATACTACTATGAAACAGGCCATCCGTGGACGTACGATTTGGTGACGGCGACGTTCGATTTCCCGATATACAAATCGGAAAAACAGATTGAAACGGAAAAAGAAGAATTGCTGTCGCAGCTTGCGCCCTACTTTTTGCTCAATACCGCAAAGGCCGCCGAACAGCTTAATCTGCTTTTCAGAAATCAACTCAATCTGTCCGACGCCGGCGCTCACCTCCAAATTCAAGAACTGTTCTACAAAATTTATTCGACAGGAATCATTTCGGTCGAAAGTTACGAAAACCTGCAAAAAAGGAATATATCGAAACTGACCGCCATCCTTCCCGACAGAACCACAAAAAGCCTGAACGTAAAAGACCTCTATACGCCGAAATCGGCCTACGAACTGATAAAAAGAAGTATGGCCGAAAATATAAATCTTTACAATATCAATGAATACCTGGTCGAGAATCTGAAATACGACAGCGCCACCACCGAACTGTCTCACGAAGAGGCGCTGAAAAACCTGTCGCTGACAACGGGCATCGTTCAGACGGGCGAACTAATCATCGGACGGGGCGAAATTGTGACGCCGGCTACCTACCAAATACTGGAATCGTTGAAAAAGGAATACGAAAACCGACTCGGCGCTTTCAAACAGTCGACCGTAACCTACGCAGGCGAATTGATGGCTGTTGCAGGACTTTTGACACTGCTGGCCATCTATCTCAAACTCTTCAGACCGCGCGTTTTCGGCGACATCCGCAACTTGCTGATGCTGGCGCTAAACATTTTATTCCTCGTGCTTGTCACAAGCCTGATCATACGCTACACAAATATCAACTACTATATCGTGCCCTTTGCCCTGCTCCCCATCGTTATCAGGGTATTTTTCGATTCGCGGACAGCGCTTTTCACCCACATCATCAGCATGATGATCATCTCGTTTATTGTTGACGACGCCTTTCAGTTTCTGCTTCTACAGAT
This sequence comes from Prevotellaceae bacterium, assembly GCA_031255055.1. Taxonomy (GTDB): domain Bacteria; phylum Bacteroidota; class Bacteroidia; order Bacteroidales; family Paludibacteraceae; genus JAIRTG01. The sequence goes on along the minus strand of JAIRTG010000116.1, from coordinate 2,086 downwards.
AGCTGCCGGAATGACGGCCGTTTCGAGCCTGAAAGATATGACACAGCGCTCGCAACTTGTTCAAAGCGCAATGCTTATTTTCCTGACCTATCTGGTTGGTTTTCTTGCTTCCGAATTCATTTTTGAAGGCGAACTCTCGCGCGTACACTGGATGATGATTGTCTACTTCAGCATCAGCACGGGATTCCTGCTGTTTGCCTACCTGTTGGTTTATGTGCTCGAAAAAATGTTCGGACTGATTTCGAGTGTCACACTGGTAGAACTCACCAACGTAAACAGCGACCTGATGATGCGCTTTGCCGAAGTCGCTCCGGGCACCTTTCAACACTCGCTGCAAGTGTCGAATCTGGCAACAGAAGCCGCAAAGAAAATCAACGCCAACAGCCTGCTTGTGCGCACAGGAGCATTGTATCACGACATCGGAAAGATGAATCATCCCGAATACTTCATCGAAAATCAGGGAGGAGGAAAAAATCCGCTAACAGCGCTCAACCCGATAGAAGCCGCCAAAATCATCATCAGCCACGTTACCGACGGCATCGACCTTGCAAATAAAAACCATTTGCCGCAACAAATCATCCACTTCATCACAACCCATCACGGACTGAGTCAGGCCAAGTATTTCTACAATTCGTACATCAACCAACATCCCGACGAAACAGTCGACAGACAACTGTTCACCTATCCAGGTCCGCTTCCCGACAGCAGAGAAACCGCCATTTTGATGATGGCCGACGCCGTCGAAGCACGTTCGAGAAGTCTGAATCAATACACCGAAGAAAGTATCGACAAGATGGTCGAACAGATGATCGACAGCCAGATTGCCGACGGACAACTGCGAAATTCAAACATCAGCTTCAAAGACGTAGAAGAGGTGAAAGTTGTATTTAAGCACAAAATTAGAAACATGTATCACACACGCATAGCGTATCCCGAAGTAAAAAAACAAGCTGAAGCAAAAAAAGAATCGGAATCGACAGACCACCACTGACGACCGTGATTTGTACGGCAACAACAAATTTCGGAACAAATTAAAATCTTTGGAAACAATCGGTTGTCCCTTATCTTTCAAAAAAAAAACGCCGAAATTTTGGAGATAATGCAAAAAGCACTACTTTTGTGCCGGGTAAGTCCTACACGACCAGCTCCCTCTGAAGTCCCCCAGGGCCTGACCGCAGCAAGGGTAGGAGGTCGTAGCGGTGCGATGTAGAGCGCTTACCCATTTTGCCTCTTTAGCTCAGTTGGCCAGAGCACGTGATTTGTAATCTCGGGGTCGTTGGTTCGAATCCGACAAGAGGCTCGGAAAAGCCGTTTCAAACAATCGTTTTGAAACGGTTTTTTTTAGTATATCATGCGAATGAAACCTTGAAAATTCGATAAAAAGAAGTCAGCGTGTGCATGCGAATATTTCCATCGGAATTTTTCATACCCGTTACGCGGTCATCCTTGAAGGAAGAGAAAGAGAAGTAGGAGGGGGAAGTCTTTCCCTTGCTACAGTCCGCAGTGTGGTCATCCTCGAAGAAAGAGAATGAGAAAGAGAATGAGGGGGGGAAGTCTCCCCCTCGCTTCAGCCCGCCGTAGGCGGTCTTCCGCTACCCCCTCTGCGGGGCGCTGCCCCGCAACGCCCCGTAAGACAGTGATTAAATAGTGATTAGTGATTAGTGATTTGTGATTAGTGTTTAGTGTTTAGTGATTAGTGTTTAGTGATTAGTGATTAGTGATTAGTGATTAGTGTTTAGTGATTAGTGTTTAGTGATTAGTGATTAGTGATTAGTGATTAGTGATTAGTGTTTAGTGTTTAGTGTTTAGTGATTAGTGTTTAGTGATTAGTGATTAGTGTTTAGTGATTAGTGATTAGTGATTAGTGTTTAGTGATTAGTGTTTAGTGTTTAGTGTTTAGAAAGTTCGACATGTTTAACAATTAATCTTTAATCAATAATCACTAATAACTAAACACTAAAGACTAATCACTAATCACTAAACACTAATCACTAATCACTAAACACTAATCACTAAACACTAAACACTAATCACTAAACACTAATCACTAAACACTAATCACTAAACACTAATCACTAAACACTAA
>JAIRTG010000109.1 GCA_031255055.1 Prevotellaceae bacterium | reverse complement strand
AAAAACCGCTTCGGGACAGTATCGTTTGCAGCAGAAACCACTCGTTGAATATCAAGCGCTTCGAGATAACGCTAATGCCGTTTCGGACAACAATCGTTCGTTGGATAATAATTCTTTTGTTTATAATTCCGCATCGAAATCGTATGAGATTGTTGTAAAATTTTCGTTAAAGACAGCCTCGGAAGCGGGCTTTAAAATTCATAAAGGCGACGAAAATTACGCGCTTGTCGGTTATCAAAAAGCAGGCAAGAAAATTTTTATCGACCGCACTCATCTCGGCGGAAACGTTCCGGCATATTTGCAGCGTTCCGAGTTTGCAATTCCGGATATTGACAATAGCAATGTTGAACTGCATATTTTTGTTGACAGGAATACGATTGAAGTGTTTGCCGGCGATTATCGCATAGCGGGTACGGCAATGATTTTCCCCTGCGAAAACTGCACCGATTTGGAAATGTATGCAACCGGTGGAGCGGCAACGGCAGACGTTCAAATTTTTCCGTTGAAAAGTATCTGGAACGAAAATTTTACCAATGGCATTTCTTCCGTATATTTCAATTCGGATGAAATATCTTTGAAGCAGATCGATAAAAAACTATTCAAAGTTATAAATATAGAAAATGGAAGTGCCCGCTTCTTTGATCTTTCCGGTCGATTGATAAAAAGATTTCCAATTATTAATCCGGAAAGTATTATTGATTTATCGGATGTTGATTCGGGAATATTTTTGTTGAATATTATTTCAGGAAGTAAAAACAAAACATTCAAAATTAATCTCGTATGAATAAAAAATTATTTTTTGCAATTTTTACGGCAATGTTTTTAACAAGCATTGTAAATATCAACGCGCAATCCCGCGTTGCAATAATCAACGGACAGGACGACTGTTACGACGACGACGAAATAGCAGCCAAAACGTGGCTTGTGAGTGAGTATGGCGGCGACTATTTGCCGATTTCTACCGTATACAATGACCCCGCAATTCTCAACAATTATGCGGCTTTGTGGATTATGGACGATGATATGGACGACCACAGTAATGGTTACGGCGGCGCAGGCACAAACTTACCGAGCGGCTTATGGGGTCGGAATGGCGATGATGTTGTTCGCACCTCTATTATCGATTGGTACAAAGCAGGTGGAAATCTTTTGCTGACCTCTTTCGCCTATCAGTATCTTGTGAATGATTTGGGGCGCGTACCCGATCCTTTCAACAGAGGAATGAATATTAGCGAGAACGATTATGGTTATATGCAGACTTTCTTTGGAAGAGAGGTTGCTGAAATTTCTCAAACATTCAACCATTCGTTAGACCCGCTTTTTGCAGGACTTACCACGACACATTCCAACATGACCTTTAACGGCATCAGCAACTGTGCTGCTTTTCCGTTGGTTGACGCTGAATTGTCAACAGAAAAACACATTTGTTTTTGGCATTCCGATTTTGAAGGTTATAATAATACCAACCCCGGCAAATACGCCGCAATGTATGCAGCTTTGAAAGTAACTCCTTTGGCAACGCTGGACGGTATCGGCGATTACTACGGAGCAGGCATTGCCCGTTGGGATGCGTGGGGTGATTATCAAGGGAAAGCCATCACTATCGGCTTGGGCAATTACGAATGGCATCAAGAAAACAATCCTTATCAGGCAAACATTGAACGCCTGACAAAAAATGCGCTCGATGAACTTTCGGGCAAATGGAAAGGCGCAAATGCAGAAAAAGTGGCTTTTGTACACATTCCCGCAACCATTGAAGGATTGACAGATGATGACGAACGCGCCGCTGCCGAATGGTTTGTAAATTGTTACGGTGGCGACTATCTGCCTTTTTCAAGTTTGGATGCAACAACGCTTGCCAATTACAACGCAATTTGGCTGATGTGGGACAAAGACGGCACAGGCAATGATAACTTGACACCCAACAACGGTTTGCCTTCTGAATATTTGGACATTGCGAAGAATGCTATTATAGATTGGTACAAAGCAGGCGGAAACCTGTTTGCAACCAATTACGCAACGCAATATTTATACAACGATTTAGGTCGTATGCCCCAAAACGATGCCGTATATTCGCGAGGTTATCACATGGATAACACATCCGGAGGTGCGTATATTCAAACTTATTTCGGAAGAACCGCTGTTCCTCAAACTTTCAATCACTCGCTCGACCCGCTTTTTGCCGGAATGACCGATTATATTACATTCAATACCAACGATGTTAATGGAGTAGAAAATTGCCGTGTTTATCAGCTGCTTGATAACAACAAACCGATGGAAAAACACAACTGTGCTTGGCATTCCGATATGGTAGACTATAATAATCAAAATACAGGAAAATACACCAAAATGTACGAAGTTTTGAGCGTTACGCCGTTGGCAACGTTCGACAACATCGGCGACTACTACGGTGGAGGTATTGCCCGCTGGGATGCGTGGAACGATTTTCAGGGTAAAGCAATCACGGTTGGTTTGGGAACTTACGAATGGAATCAAAGCGGCGGAAACATCTATGTCGATAACATTCGCCAACTGACTTATAATGCGTTGGAAGAGTTGAAATTGAGGACATTGGAAATACCTGCCGATGAAACCCGTCAGGCAACCGATTATACCGGATACGGCAATATCATTTTCCACGACGGTAGCCAACTGACCGGCGCAAACAATTTAACGGTAAACGGTGTGGTAAAAGTCGTAAAAACCTTCGATACCGACCAATGGTATCCCATCGGCTTCCCGTTTGATATAGATAATATCAGCATCAAACAAGGCGCAAACGTCTATATCGGCGCAATTTACGACCATGACAACGGCGAAAATGTAGTTCCGTCACCAAGCAACATCTCATTGGCAACCACCGACAATATCTACCTCGCTACTTACGATGGTGCAGCCGACAAATTCAAGTTTGCAGGCGAGTTGGGTCAAAATATCGGATATGTTATTGTCGTCCCAAACGGGGGATTTGAAGGTGGTAACATATCTTCCGGCACGGTGGAAGTAACTTTCACTTCGGTAAATAATCCCACATTGAACAGCGCAGGCGCAACTATAATCGCCGACGGTTACAATTTGGTTGCAAATCCCGATTTAATTAATGCCGCATCATTGCCAGACGCAAACGATTATTATCAATACAATTACAGCGTACCTGCCAACTTTGAGAGGGTAAATGCAAACACATTATCAACCGCCCTTAAACCCTTTGAAGCTATCGTAACCTACAAAGGCGATACAAGCGGAACGATGCGCAGCTCGTTGAATATCGGCGGAACGGATGTGGTTACGGCTTTGCCGGGCATCGCGAAAGACGCTGTTGTAGAAACGCAATATTACAATTTGCAGGGTATGAAAATAGCACAACCGCAACGTAACCAAATTTATTTAATTAAATCCATTTATCGGTCGGGAGTGGTTAGAGTTAGTAAATCAATTATCCGATAATCATCGGTAATCGGTAGAGGCAAGGCAATCCCTTGCCTCTACATAAAAACACGAACAATAATAAAAAAGACAATCATTTTGGCGATAGCGATGTTGCTTGCAAGTTCGGTTTTTGCTGACCTTGCAGCATGAAAGACAGAACGAAAACGTGGCTTCAAAGCGAAAAAACCGAAGAAACATCTTCCGTCAATTTGAGGATTAGTCCGCCGCCTCCGTCACCTGCCGTTCCTGTTGGAGCTTTGCCCACAATTTTGATATTACTATTAGGCGGCGTCTATATGCGTAATGCGCAAAAAAGTCAAATTTATGCAAAAACACACATTAAAATTTATCATTTTAGGAGTTGCGCTGTCGCTGATTTCGTGCGGCAATCAGGCAACCAATCGGGCAACTGCACAGAAAATTTCTATCGAAATCACCGAAAATCACCTAAATCTGCCTGTTTCTCAACAGGCAGAGCGCGGCAAAATGTCGTTTTCGATTGGCGAAAATATTGACCGCACATTTGTAATACGCCTTGCCGAAACGCCCGAATATTGGGTGGCGGCAAATGTGAGCGCCTACAAAGGCAAAACGTTGAAAATTGCTTTTGAGGGCGATGCCGCTGGTTTGTCGAAAATTTACCAAAGCGAGCAGCCCGAAGGCGCGGAAAATTTCTATCTGGAAGAAAACCGCCCGCAACTGCATTTTACCACCAAAATCGGTTGGATTAACGACCCCAACGGTTTGATTTTTTACGAAGGCGAATATCATTTATTCTATCAGCACAATCCGTTTGAACGCGAATGGGAAAACATGACGTGGGGACACGCCGTAAGCGCTGATTTGGTGCATTGGACGGAACTCGGCGATGCGCTTTTCCCCGACAAACTCGGCGCGATGTTTTCAGGCACAGCAGTAATCGATTACGAAAACACATCGGGTTTCGGCACAAAAGAAAATCCGCCTTTCGTGGTGTTCTACACCGCCGACCATCCCGACCGCGAAACGCAATGCCTCGCCTATAGTTTGGATAAAGGGCGTACTTTCACAAAATACGCAGGCAATCCGGTTATTGACAGCAAGGAAAAGTGGAACTCGCACGACACCCGCGACCCGAAAGTGTTTTGGTACGCACCCGGAAAACAGTGGGTTTTGGTGGTTAATGAACGCGACGGACACTCCATTTACAACTCCGCAAATCTGAAAGATTGGACTTATCAGAGCCACGTTGATGGTTTTTGGGAATGTCCCGAACTTTTTGAATTGGCGATTGACAATAGTCCCGCCAACAAATTGTGGGTAATGTACGGCGCATCGGGAACGTATTTTTTGGGAAAATTTGACGGCAAAACGTTTACGCCCCTTACGGGAAAATTGCAGTTTGAGTTTGGCGCAGTGTATGCGGCACAAACTTTCAACAACATTCCCGCTTCGGATGGACGACGTATCCAAATCGGTTGGGACAGAGTGGAACAGCCCGGTATGCGGTTCAAAGGGCAGATGTCGCTACCGACCGAACTCACGCTGCGCACTACGCCAAACGGCGTCCGCCTCTTCGCAAATCCCGTGAAGGAACTTGATTTGCTGAACGACAAATTGGTTGTTTCCGAAAAAAATCTTTCGCCCGACAAAGCGAATGAACTGCTGAAACCCTACGCAAACGAGGCTGCATTGAGGATAAAAGCCACTGTGAAAATATCGCACGCAACGTTTTGGGCGCTGGCTCTTTCGGGGCAAAATATTATTGATTACAACTTGAATTTTAACACCCTAAACGGCGTATTTTATTCGCAAAACGATTTTGCAGGAATGGAAGTGAATGCGGAAATTTTTATCGACAAAACCACTTTTCAGGTCTTTTTCGACAACGGCGGAATCTCCTACTGCATAGAACGTCGACCCGACCCGAACAACACGGAAGGTTTTCGTTTTTGGTCTGACCGCGATTTTGAAATCAAAAATCTCGAAGTATTTACAATGAAAAACAGGTGGAAATAAAATGGAAAATAAAAAAAACATAATCGGACTCGGCGAAATCCTTTGGGATATGCTGCCTTCGGGAAAAGTTCTCGGCGGCGCACCCGCCAATTTTGCCTATCACGTTTCGCAATTCGGGCTGAACGGCTACGTAATCAGCGCGATAGGCAACGACCTGTTGGGCAAAGAAATTTTGGATTCTCTGGTGGAAAAGCGTCTTGATTTTCTGATTGAAAATGTCGATTTTCCGACAGGCACAGTGCAGGTAACGCTCGACGAAAAGGGCGTTCCACAATACGAAATTTGCGAGAGCGTGGCGTGGGACAATATACCTTTCACGCAACAAGCGGAAGAATTGGCGCGGACTTGTGATGCCGTCTGTTTCGGCTCTTTGGCGCAGCGCAACGCGGTTTCGCGCACAACAATTTTGAAAATGTTGGAACTTGTTCCCGCCTCAGCGTTGAAAATTTTCGATATAAACCTGCGGCAGCATTTTTATACGAAAGAGATTATAGAAAACTCATTGCAGCGTAGCAACATTCTGAAAATAAACGATGAAGAAGTTATTTCGGTGGGCAAACTATTCGATTGGCAGGGACTTTCGGAAGAAGCCGTTTGCAAAAAGATTTTAGACACCTATTCATTAAAAATGGTTATCCTTACCAAAGGCGCCATTGGAAGTTCGGTGCTCACCGCCGACGAAACGTCGTATATCGACACGCCCAAAGTACACGTAGCCGACACGGTAGGCGCAGGCGATTCTTTTACCGGAACTTTTGTCGTGGCTTTGCTCAACGGCGACTCCGTCCGCAACGCGCACAAATTAGCGGTTGAAGTTTCGGCTTATGTATGTACGCAACACGGCGCAATGCCCCAATTGCCGGATGCTTATGTTGAACTTTATAAATAATTAAATATGAAATCTAAAAATAGTTTATTTCAATTTATCCCCGTGATGCTTGCGTTTTTTGCAATGGGCGCGGTAGATTTGGTAGGCATTGCCTCCAATTATGTAAAAGAAGATTTCGGTTTGACCGACACGATGGCCAACCTTTTTCCGTCGATGGTTTTCTTTTGGTTCTTTATTTTTTCCGTACCCACCGGCTTGTTAATGAACCGTATCGGCAGGAAAAAAACCGTGCTTTTAAGTTTAATTATCACAGTATTAGCATTGATTGTGCCGGTCATTCATTACAGTTTTGCGTGGATGCTTGTTTCGTTTTCGTTGCTGGGCATAGGCAATACCTTGATGCAGGTTTCTCTTAATCCGCTTATATCCGATTTAGTGACGGAAAACCGATTGGCAAGTACGCTCACTTTGGGGCAATTTGTAAAAGCAATCGCTTCGTTTGCCGCGCCGCTCACCGCGGGTTGGGCGACTATGTTGTTTGGAAATTGGCGGCTGTTTTTCCCGCTTTACGCTTTAATGACGGCTCTTTCGCTCATACTTTTGGGCGTAACGTCAATAAAAGAAGAGCCTTACGAAAGCAAATCGTCTTTTGCCGACTGTTTCCGTCTGTTAGGAAAAACGCAAATTTTGCTGTTTTTTGTCGGCATAATGGCGCACGTCGGCATTGATGTGGGAATTAACGCCACCGCGCCCAAAATCCTGATGGAACGAACAGGCACAACGCTTGTCGATGCAGGTTTGGCAACGAGCGTCTATTTTCTGTTCCGTGTAATCGGCTGTTTTTCGGGAACGTTTATTTTATCTCGCGTAAAAATGTATAAATTTTTCATTCTAAGCGTTGTCTGTATGGCATTATCGGCTGTCGGACTGTTCATTTTTACCAATACCACTTTATTGTATATTGCTATCGCTTTGATAGGTTTCGGCAATTCCAACATATTCCCGATGATTTTTTCCAAAGCCCTGCAATCCTTGCCCGAACGCGACAACGAAGTGTCCGGCTTAATGATTATGGGCATTGCGGGCGGCGCGGTATTTCCGCTATTGATGGGCGTGGTTTCCGATTTGTTTGGAAATCAAAACGGTGCGGTGATAGTTGTTGCTGCGTTAGTAGTTTATTTGTTTGCTTTGGCGGGGAAGATAAGGAGATAATCTGCATCAAAAACACAAAGTAAAATACCTCAAAAACAGGAAATGATTTGCATCAAAAACACAAAGTAAAATACCTCAAAAACACAAAGTGATATTTGGATATTGAAATTATTTTTGTATCTTTATAGCCGTATTTCAAAATTTAATTGATTATGGCACAATATCTTTATCGAATTGCAGACGGCTTGCTTAAAGAAAAATTGGAAGCCTTTGGCGCTGTGCTGATTGAGGGACCAAAATGGTGCGGAAAAACCACCACCGCAGTCCAACAGGCAGCGAGTGTTTTACAAATGCAAGACCCCGATAACCGCGAAAGTTATTTGGTTACTGCCGAAACCAAACCTTCGTTGTTGTTGAAGGGTGATAATCCACGACTTATTGACGAGTGGCAAATTGCGCCGGTACTTTGGGATTCGGTGCGTGTGGAAGTGGACAGGCGAAACGAGACGGGGCAGTTTATTCTTACCGGCTCAAATTCTTTCGACCATACGAAAGTTATGCACTCAGGCACCGGACGAATTGCACGGATGAAAATGTATCCGATGAGTTTGTGGGAGTCCGGCGAATCGAACGGAAAAATTTCATTATCAAAACTTTTCGATAACCACAATTATGATATTGACGGCATAAAATCAGATTTGAGCATCGAACAACTCATTTTCGCCGCTTGCAGAGGCGGTTTTCCTGCGACGCTCAATCTGAAAACTGACAAAGCACGTTTACAAGTCTCCGACGAGTATCTCAACAGCGTGTGCGAAACCGATGTGATTGCTGTTGATGGCGTACAGCGAAATCCCGAACTGACAAAACTGATTTTGAAATCTTATGCTCGAAATATCTGTACACTATCCAAAAAATCGAGCTTATTGAAAGATGTTCAGGCAAGTTTTGAGAATTTATCTATAAAAACTTTCGACGATTATGTGAACGCCTTGCAAAAAATATTTGTCATTCAGGATGTTACGGCGTGGAATCCGCCTATTCGCTCGGCAACGGTTATTCGCAGTGGACACAAACGAAACTTTGCCGACCCTTCGATAGTGGTTGCGGCTCTCGGCATTAAATATCAGCAACTTCTACTCGATTTGAAAACTTTTGGCTTTATTTTCGAGTCGTTGGCAATTCGCGATTTGAAAGCGTATTCTATTGGAATTGGCGGCAATCTTTCGTTCTACAACGACCGCTACGGACTTGAAGCCGATGTGGTTTTACATTTATCCGACGGCAGATACGCGCTGATAGAAGTAAAACTCGGCAGTCAGCAAATCGAAGAAGGCGCAAAGCACTTGCTCGAACTTCGTCGTCTTGTGCAGGAATATAACAAACGGGAACAGCAAATCCGTCTTCGCGAACCGGATTTACTAATAGTAATTACCTGTGGACAAATGGCTTATACCCGAAATGACGGTGTAAAAATTGTACCAATCGGATGTTTGAAACAGTAAATAATTGTCAATATTAATCAAAAAAAATGAACAACGCGCGATTTCTATTATTTTTATTCGTAGCAATAGTTTTATTTTCTTGTAAAAAGGAAGTAAATCAGTATATTATCGGCGTATCGCAATGCAGCGATGACGAGTGGCGACAAAAAATGAACCTCGAAATGTTGCACGAGGTGTTGTTTCATAAAGACATTACGCTGCAAATAAAATCCGTAACCGACGATACCGACCAACAAATCCGCGACATTCAGGCGTTTATCGCTCAAAAAGTGGATTTGCTCATTGTTGCACCCAACGAAGCCGCTGCAGTTACGCCGGTTATCGAAAAAGCATACGCGCAAAAAATCCCTGTCATCTTGGTAGATAGAAAAATTACCTCTGACCACTATTCCGCTTTTATTGGCGCAGATAATGAGCAAATTGGAAAAGATGTGGGAAATTATGTCGCCAAACTGCTCGGCGGAAAGGGAAATGTTGTTGAAATTTGCGGACTGAACGGCTCGTCGCCCGCCGCCGAACGACACAACGGTTTCACAAGCGTTATCAATCAATATTCTGCCATTAACCTGCTAACTTCGATTGACGGCGCGTGGCTCAAAGATGTTGCCGAAGCGAAAACGGAGGAAATTTTACGAAATTTCCCGCAAATCAACCTTGTCTTTGCCCACAACGACCGTATGGCGATTGGCGCGTACAATGTTGCCCAAAAACAGGGTAAAGCCGACAGTATTTTCTTTGTCGGCATTGATGCGCTGCCGGGAAAAACAGGCGGTATTGAACAGGTATTAAACCACAAACTGAAAGCCACATTTATCTATCCAACCAACGGCTACAAAATCATTCAGTTGGCAAAAGACATTCTTCAAGGGAAATCCTATCAGAAAAATAATACGCTCTATACCAATATTGTAGATGAAACAAACGCCCAGATATTGAAACTGCAAACCGACGCTATTATTGAGCAGGAAGACAAAATCAATGTTCTTAATAGTCAGATAAACAGTTATGTAAAACAATATGTCAGGCAAAATTATCTTTTTCTGACGGTCGTTTCCATTGCCGTCATTATCACAATGATTTTAATTTTGCTTTTGCGGGCTTATCTTTCCAAAAATAAACTAAACAATCTGCTCAAACAGCAAAATGTCGAAATCAACAAACAAAAAGAACTGTTGGAACAGCAACGCGACCAGTTGATTACACTTTCAAAACAGTTGGAAGAAGCCACACACGCCAAATTGGTGTTTTTTACCAATATCTCGCACGAGTTTCGCACGCCGCTCACGCTGATTTCCGGGCCGATAAATTCCCTGCTGTCAGAAAATAATTTCAATATCGAACAACGCCGTCTGCTCGAATTGGTGCAGAAAAACATTAAAATCCTGCTGAAACTGATTGACCAAATCATTGATTTCCGCAAATACGAAAACGGCAAAATGATTTTGACTTTAAGCCGCCACGATTTGCGAGCGCAACTTGTGGAATGGAACGATTCGTTTGCTGAATTGGCGCGGAAACGCAACCTGTATTTCAGTTTCAATGTCTTTTCCGATACCGATTTCACAATGCTCGTGGATATTCAGAAAATGGAACGGATTTATTTCAATCTGCTTTCCAACGCCCTGAAATTCACACCCGAAAAAGAAATTATCCTGATAAGTTTGGACAAAACGACCGAGAGCAATAAATCGTTTGCTGTCATCGAAGTAGCCAATTCGGGCAAAGGCATTTCCGACGAAGATATTAAGCATATTTTCGAGCGTTTTTATCAAGTCGATTCACAGGCTGTCGGTTCAGGAATTGGGCTTGCTTTGAGCAAGGCAATGGTCGAACTCCACGGCGGCGACATTGCCGTAAACAACGAAGAAGCGGGTTGGACGAAATTTATTGTCCGTATTCCGTTTGAAAATGAAAAAGAGGTTGGCAACGGTGAAACAGGCGAAATTCGTCAGGCAAACACCGGTGATATTTCAGAAATGCTGAATGAAAACACCGCCCGAAAAGCCATTTTTGAAGAAAAATCGCTCGACAAAAATGCCTGTACGGTGCTTGTGGTGGACGACAATCCCGACATTTGCACCTACATAAAATCAACTCTTGCGGGCAAACAATACACCGTCATTGAAGCCGCCGACGGCGCAGATGGTTTCCGCAAAGCAATCAAACACGTTCCCGATATAATTATCAGCGACGTGATGATGCCTGTTATGGACGGCGTGGAACTCTGTCAAAAATTAAAAAATGAACTCTCTACCAGCCACATACCGGTCATTTTGCTGACTGCCGCTTCGCTCGACGAACAGCGGATTACAGGTTTCCAAAGCGGCGCCGACGATTATATTTCCAAACCTTTCAATCCCGACGTGTTGGAAGTCCGCGTGGCAAACCTGATAGAAAGCCGCCGTCGCCTGAAAGAACTTTTCAGCGAAAACCTGTTTTCCGCAAACGCAGACAAAGAGGCAAAACCGACAAACGACCTCGAAAATTCTTTCCTCGAAAAATTCCGAAATTTAGTAGAACAAAATCTTACCGATTCCGAACTGAACGTGGAAGATTTAGGGCAGCAAATCGGACTTTCGCGCACCCAACTCTACCGAAAACTTAAATCGCTGACCGGTTATTCGCCCAACGAATTGCTGCGGATTATCCGCCTCAAACGCGCTTATCATTTACTTTCCACCACCGAACTGACCATTTCGGAAGTAACTTACGACGTGGGTTTTACCGCTCCGTCATACTTCGCCAAATGTTTCAAGGATTATTACAACGAAAGTCCCACCGATTTTTTGAAACGGGTGCGATGAAAGAAAAATATACCTGCCGTTTCATTTCTGTTCTCTTACGCAACATACTTTACAGCCCTCAAACGATAGCTGTGTTAGATTTGCAACCTAAATTTTAAATTATAAAGATGAAAAATAATCTACAAAAAAAGCACTTCGACAATCGAAGTCAATGACATTTTAGAAGTATTGGAAAACAACAATTTTTCCAATCAAAAGCAAGTTGAGTTATTACAAATTCTCTCTTATGCTTTGTACAAAGCGGTTTTTCGTTTTTTTGGTACCGAAAACGCCAATCCAAAGCAAATTTCAAGTGTGAATAAAAATAGATTTCAGCAACTTTCCGTCAGTTGTACCGTTGCCGTCGTTGGCCGTATGTGCAACGGCGGTTTGTCCGAACCGTGTTTCCTGTGATTCGGATGATTTGTGTAACGGAGATTCCTCCCTCGTTCGGCAAAGTCTCCGGACTAGGCCGAGGGAGGGGTGTTGGCGGCTGTCAGTCTTCCGGTTCTGTTGATACTTTGCCGTTGTGCAGGGGAATCAACAAGCCGTTGCTGATGCCGGAGGGGTTACTCGCCCATACTCTGATGAATGAACGCTCAACGGATTTGGCTTCGGCGGGAATGTCGAATATGATTTTGTCTTCCGTCATTTTTGAAAAGACGGCGGGGATTTTATAATTCTGCCAGTAGATAAAGACATCGTCAATCCTGTTTTCGCAGGAGAGGGTTATCATATTGTCCGAAAACTCATGCATGAAAATCAAAGGCGTTTTCTCTCCGTCTTCCGCTACCTGCATGATTGAACTGTAGCCCCCCTGTCCGTTCTCTATTTTGAGCGCATTATTCGGGTCGTGCGTCCGGTTTCCGTCAAGTACCAGTTGATAGAGATATGTTCCCGAATTTAATTTCAACGTGATTTGATACAGTCCACTGCTTTTCAGTGTCAGCGGTGGCGTTGCCAGCGGATTCCAGTCATTCATCTGTCCCGCAATCCGAACGGTATCATATCTTTTTTCTTTCGGGTCGAAGGTGAAAACACAGTCCATCGGGTTGCTTTTGCAACACGGTATTGAGAACGGCACGCCCTTTACCCATATCTGCATGTCGATGAAATTTTCGGCGTCTTTGTCCACTTCAACCTCCGCTTTGTGTTTATCTGTCGAAAGTCTGATTGTGACATGTTTGGAATCCGCGATGACGGAGTCCATCATGGACGGTTTCATGATATAATCCTGCAAACGGATGATGTTTTTTCCGGCTTCCAGTATCAGCAGGCTGTTCAGGTTGTTGTTGTTGGGCGTATCCGCCGGATAGTTCAAACGGGGCCGGCACGAACCTGCCGTCAATAACAATAGGGATGCGATAATAAACGAGTGGTTTTTCATTGCCTGCTTTTTTTAAGAGAAGTCCTTTTTATGAAGTTGATGATACCTGTTTTGCTCTACAAATTTATAACGGATAATCGGATTACAAAAAAAAGTTCATTTTTTGATTCTGCACTCGCTACTTAAAACGTTCATTTTTTGAAACAGGTGTTTCCCGACCCTCCCCCGAAAAGAGGCCGTGTAAAAACCAAAACAGACTCTTTGAGAATCTCATATTTGAAAAAATTCTCAGAAGATGTACAGGGAAAAGAGTGTTAATTCTTAGTTTTCATACAGCCTCGAAAGGGCGGGAGTCCCACGGGGCTGCGTCGGCACGGGGGTGTCATGGAGTACTGGAACGGGGCGTCGGAATGGAGTATTGCGAGGGGAGCACGGGGCGTTGCGGGGCAGAGCCCCGCAGAGGGGGTAGCGGAAGACCGCCTACGGCGGGCTGAAGCGAGGGGGAGACTTCCCCCCCCCTAATTCTCGTTCTCTTCTTAGTATTTAATGTTTAGTGATTAATGCCGTTCGTCGTGTTTAATCACTAACCACTAATCACTAAATAATCGTCAGCTTTTTTGTTGCTGAGAAACCGGCGGTGATGACGCGCAACAGGTAGAGACCGCTTGTGAGATCGTCTGTGGAGAGCTGCGTCGTGCGATTGCCGATAGCGCCGGATAAGAGTACCGTCCGACAGATGTTGCCCTGCATGTCGATTAGTTGTATTGATGCCGGCGCGTCGTCAGCCGCCATAAACCTGACCGTCACAAACGCATCACGTATAACCGGCGATGGATAGACCTCCAATAAAATACTGTCCGACTGCAGCCCGGTGTGCGATGAAGCTATGTGCTCGGCCCATGTGAATTTCTCCCATCCGCCAAAGTCGTACCGGTTGCAATTCATCGGCTTTGTGCCGTTTTCGGAACATACAACGGCATTCGTCCGGAGACTCTTCAGTCCAAACAGGTTGCCGTTGTGCTGCAGATTGTGCCATAGAAATTTGGTAGTCGCCGTCCGATTGCCGTCGGACAGCGTCATCGGGTTTTTTAGCGATGTTGTCGAAACGTACTTGCCGTTTGCCGCCTTCAACTCAATGAAACGATCGTTCTGCTCGACGGTGAATATGCAGTCGGACGTGAGCGTCGGACTGTTACATATAAGCTGATTTTGGGCGTCGAAGGTGAGGTAGTTCGCTCCGTTTTTGATGGTGATTTGCTTGCCTACCGGTATGTCGGGCCGCGCAAAGCTGACCACAAAGCCGGCAAAGTTGAATCCCGCCTCTTCCATCACAAAACGAAATGTGTGTACACCTTGTGTCAAGGGAATGTCCGATACCGAGAAGGTCGTCCATGTCTGATAACCACCGGTGGCGGGAATACCGATGCTGCCCGTCTTGTCCGTCCCGTCGACCTCTACGTGAAACCTGCCGTTGCCCCGAGGCGATGACATGCGAAATTCCAATCGGTAGTCCGCAGTGGCGGGGACGTTCAACTGATAGTCGAGCCATTCGCCCGCCACTATGCCGAAGATGTTGGCGTTGCCGTCCGAACACGGCTCAATGTCCACACCGTCGTGACGGTATATCTCTCCCTCGTTTACATCGTCGCTGTCGTGATATGTAATCCCTTCGCCGCCGGTGGTGTAGTTCTCGGCCAAAAAGGTGTTGGGTACGTTCTTGACGCCGATGACGGGGTCGGGCGCACTCATTCCGGTCTGATAGACACGCCGGATGGCGCCGTCGTCGTCATAATAGAGCCTGTCTACGCAGATGGAACGGGCCGCTCCCTTGTAGTCCAGGCCGGCAGAGAGGACGTTGTTGTGGTAGAAGGCATACCATTGCCCTTTGTATTCCACAATGGAACCGTGATTGGTGCCCTCGGTTGTCCCGCCGAGGTATACGCCGCGTGATGTCCATGGTCCCAGCGGTGTGGGACCGGTTGCGTACTGTAGACGGTTTTTGGTGTAGCCGTTCGTGTAATTGTCGGCATACGACAGGTAGTAGACGCCGTTGTACTTGTGTACCCATGCTGCCTCGTGGAAATCTTGTAAGCCGGTCATCTGCGTCAGCCCGTCTTCGAGTTCGGTCATATTGTCTTTTAGCTTTCCGGCCATGCACTTGCCGCCACCGCCATAGTAGAAATAGGCCTGTCCGTCGTCGTCGACAAAGACGGTGGGGTCAATCATGGCGTGCTGATCGCCGGGCAGGTCGAGATAGCCTTGTACGGTGAAGTCGGCGGCCGGCTCGCTGCTGATCGCAATGCCTATTTTCCACGAGTTGTTCCAGTCGGTATCGCTCGGATGCGGGAAGTAGAAGTAATACGTTCCATCCTTGTAAGCGCAGTCGGGCGCCCACATGAATCCGCCTTCGGGCCTTCCCCAAGGTACTTGAGTCGCTTCGAGTATCTGACCGTGGTCGATCCACGTCACCATGTCGTCGGTCGAAAAGACATGGTATTTGTCCATCAAATCGCAGCTTCTGGGCGGCGCAATGTCGTGCGAGGGATATACATACAATCGGCCGTCGGCCCATACATGCGCCGATGGATCGGCTGTGTAGATGACTTCGCCGTCGGCGTCAACACGGATAAAAGGATTCTCGGCCATCTCCTGCGCCGACATAACCGTCGAGAACAGAACGCCGAATAGACAGGGTATAAAATAGTTGTTCATACGTTGGGATATTTATTGATTTGTCCGGTGATGAATGTCCCCCGAATAGCCCGCCGGACTATTCGGGGATGTTTATTATGGAATGTGCAACCTGATGATGGTTGTATAGTTGTATTTCTTGTAGGCATCGTCGCAGCATACGCCCACACGTACGAAGACGTCGGTGTTGAAATATTTCAGCTTTTTGGACTTCAAGACAATCGTTGTGTTCTCCTGCGCATTGGTCACCGCTACCGCACCGCTGATGATGTCGGTGTAGTAGTTGTTGTTGCCCACATATTGGTTCGACGAGATGCAGAGTCGGGCATTCAGCAGGTCGGGCATGAAGACGCCTTCTTTGGCGTTGCGTACAAAACAGACGGATGCCTCAACACAACTGTCGGTTGTCAAATGCGGCTCGTCCACCCAGTTTACATCCAGATAGGGCGTCACGACGAAATCTTTTGTGACGCTTCCCTTTATGTCGATGGTGTCGGCCTCGTCCTCGTCGTAAGGATAGAAGGCGCCCTCGACAGGCAACATCCGGTATGTGCCCGAAAAGATTTTGGTGTTGACGTATGTGCCGTCGATTTTTACGTTCAGGTATCTTGGGATAACGGCTATGCTTGTGTCGCCTTTGGCCCAGCTAAGCTCGTCCATCCGGATGCGCATGTTGCTTGAGCCGGGTTCGGTACGCAGCAAATTGCCGTTGTGGTCGATGATTCGTCCCGCAATCTGCGCGTCGGGACCGTCGTAGTTGTCCACTTCGCAGGAGTGGCAGCAGAGCATGACTATGCTCAACAGTATAATGCCTGATAGGTGTTTCATTTTGATGCTTGTTTTCTGTTAATACTGATCGTTTTGTTCGAGTAACGGATTTGTTTTCAATTGTCCTGCCGGTATCGCTTCGTAGTAATACCTTGTGGCAAAGGTGCAGGCGTTGTTTGCACGCTCGCATACACGGGTGTCGTAGATGTATTTCCCTTCGGGATTGCCGTATTCGTTCAGCGTGGCGTCTTTGGCAAACAGGAAGGGATTGATCATGCGTCGACGATAGTCGTAGATTTGCTTGTCGAAGGTGAACCATCGTCGCAAATCCCAGTACAGTTTGTGCTCGAAAGCCAACTCCTTGTAGCGCTCCACGCGGAGAAGCTGTAACCCGCGATTGGGCGCCATCACAAAACCGCCGATGCCGTTTCCCCTCGTATGGGCTTCGCCGAGCGACAGTTCGTCGGGCGAAACGAGCAACGTGGCGCCTGCCCGCTCCCTGATCCTGTTGATGCAGTCGAAGGCGTCGGTCGGCATGTCGGTGTCGGCATAATTGTTCACGCCGTTTTGGGCCAGTTCGAGGGCGGCTTCGGCCCTGTTCAGCAATACTTCGGCATAGCGAATGTCGATCCACGTGGAGGTGGATGTGTGCAGAGTTGTTGTCGAAGGAGTCAGATTGGGGTTCAACCATTTGCGCCCCATGAGACCGGTGTAGTTATCGCCGCTTCCGTTGGAGTTGGCAGGGCCGTCAAGTCCGTTCGGATTGATTTTCACACCTGTCGCTGTTTCGTAGGGCGGTTGCATCAGGTACGGGTCGGTGGACGTCACGACGCTTGCGCGGAAAAATCCTCCTCCGTAGGCGGTAGTCGTATTTCCGTCGTCGGTTACGAATTTGGTTATCGGCATGGCCGACGGGTCGACGGTTTCTTTGATGACACCTCTGCGTACATCCAGTTGTACGCCCTTGAAGATGTCGCCGGGCAGGATGAGCGACCCTTTCAGACGCGGTTCGGCGCCGGCAAAAAGGGCGTAAGGCGAATCGTATACTATATAATAGTTGGAATCGTCGACGGTTTTCAGCCGACCGGTGGTCGGATCGATGGGCAGGCCTTCAAAAAGCTCTACCCAGTCGAGCGTCACGCCGTAGCGACCGCCGTAGGTGGAAGCCATCCGTGCGGGTGAATAGACACAGTCGAAACTGTGTACATAACTGCCCTGCTGGTATTGGCGGATGAAGATGGATTCGGGCGAGTCGTCGGCCCTGACAAATACGTTGGCAAAGCCGTTGTCTTTTGTACCCGCTTCCCGATAGAGCGCATATCCGCCTTCGTCGACCACTTTTGCCGCATCGTAGGCCTGTTTGAAATAGTCGTTGGCGCGGTCGGCCGGAATGCCCTGTAACATCACATCGTTGACGGTGTAGGTGAAATTGCCGCCGTAGCGGGCAATGGCGCCCGCAAAATTCGCTACCCGCGATTTGAAGGCTGCCGCTACGTAGCGGTTGGCACGACCGCTCACTTTCTCCGTACTCATGTTGGCGATGGCGTAGTCCAGATCTTCGAGCATAAAGTCGTACGATGCCTCGCAACTCGCTCTGGCTACCCACAGCGAACTCGGGTCGCCCTCTACCGGATACTGCACATCCTTGATAATCGGTACGCCGCCATAGCGTTTCACCAGTGCGAAATAGGTGTAGGCGCGGATGAAACGCGCTTCGGCAATCCAGTTTTCGGCTTCCGAAAGCACGCCGATGTAATCGGGCAGGTCCTTGAGCAGGTCGTTCACGTTGCGGATAATCTGATAGCCTTCCGACCAGTAGCCGGTCGTGTGTATGTACATGCCGGGGTTGTTTCCGTGTACATTTTCGCCTGTGGCAAGCTGCGGCCACGAGATGTTGTTCCACATAAAATAGCCTCCGTGTGCATTCTTCATATCGTCCGGCCCGCCGGTGACATTGAAATCTTCCATCGGCAGACGGTTGTATAATCCGGCCATGTATGCTCGGATACCGTTTTCGCTGTAAATGTCGTCTTTTGTCAGGATGTTTTTGGGCGGTATGTCGAGTGAGTCGAAACACGAAACCATCCCGACGGCGACCGCTATTGCTGTGATGATATATATTGCTTTTTTCATATCTGTTGCTTTGTGCTGTTATTATATTTCTATGTTCAAACCGAAATTGATTGTTTTATTCAACGGATACATCTGTCCGTAGAGTTCGGTGGGACGTTCGGGGTCGAGTCCCTTCACGCCCGTGACGGTAAACAGGTTGTAGGCGTTCACATACAGCCTTGCGCCGGTGAAGCCGATTTTTTTGAGCAGTTGCGACGGGATGTTGTATCCCAGTTCGATGGTTTTCAGGCGGAGATAGGCTCCGTTTTGCATACCGAATTTAGAGTTGGCGTCGGGCGCTTTGCCGCCGTATGGATAGCGTCCGCTGATCCACTCGTTGTTCGGGTCGAAGGGGTCGCGGTACGGGTCGACAGGATGCCACCGGTCGAGCAGCAAATCGACGGCGTTTCCGCCCCACATCAGCGGCGAAGCAAGTTGTTCGCCGTAGGCGACGTTACTCATGGCCGATCCCTGAAAGAGCAGACTGCAATCGAAACCTTTGTATGTTCCGTTGAACGTCAAGCCGAAGTTCATCAGGGGATAGTTGCGTTTGTCGTGCAGATTGGCCTTTGCCGCATCGGAGATAGTGCCGATTGGATGGTCGTCGCCGCCGTCAATCACGCCGTCTCCGTTCCAGTCTTCGTAGATGTAATCGCCCGGCAGGACGTCTATCCCTACGTTTATCGGCGAATCGGCAATCTGATCGTAACTTTCGTAGCGTCCGGCGGCGCCTTTTCCCCACCAGATATCGTTGTAGCGATTGGTGTTGTTGTTGCGCCAGTTTTCGTACGAGTTGCCCGACGGGGCGCGTTCGGCATAGATAATCATGGAGCGCGTCATGGCGAGGTTTGCGGCGATGCTGTAGGCGAAATCGCCTGCTTTGTTCCGGTGTCGCAATTCAAGTTCAAAGCCTTTGGTACGGTCGCTATTCAGGTTTTCCTGCGGCATCTGTGAGCCGAAAGTACCGGGTAGCGATACCAGTCGATTGGCGAGCAGTCCGTCTCTATCGCGTCGGAAGACGTCGAACGACAGACCCACCAGACCGTGATAGCCGTCGGCATCGAGGCCGATATTGGCCGTCCGGGAGGTGTACCATGTGATGTTGGGATTGGCTGCTACGCGGAATCCGAGGGCGTTGATCATCACGCCGTCATACATGTATCCGGGTGGGAAACCGTCGTTGCCGAGACGGTTATTACTCACCGTACGCGGATAGTCGTATCCGGTGACCCACTGATAGTCGATAGCGCCATCGTCGCCCAGCACGCCGTATGACCCTCTGAGTTTCAGGTTTTGGATGAACGGCAGGCTCTTTTTAATAAACGGTTCTTCGGACATACGCCAGCCGAGCGAACCGCCTGGGAAAAATCCCCATTGCTTTCCGGGTGCAAACTTGGACGAACCGTCGCGACGGAAACTGAATTCGACCAGGTACTTTCCGGCATAATCATAGTTCAGCCGTCCGACAATACCTTTGACAACGTAGTCGGTGATGCCGCCCTCGTTGGCCGTACCGATTTGATTCAGGGTATTTCCCGCATAGAGGTACGGAATAGGGATGTCGAACTGACGGTAGGCGTAGAGATTATCGCCGACGCTGTGACTTTCTTCGTAGAGCAGCAGCGCGTTTACGTGGTGTTTGGCGGCAAACGTATTGTCGTAGCCGATCGACACCTGCCACAGGTGTGTTTGTCCCAGGCCGTAGGATCGAGCAAGGTCGGTGGAAGCATTTTCGATATAGGGGGTATAGACATCCGTTGCGCCGTCGTATTCGTACACGTTATATTCTTTTCTGAAGGTACTGTTATCGGTCAGGGTCATATCGTAGGCATAGAGTCCTTTCAGTTGCAGTCCCTTGACGTATGGAATATCGTAGGTGACCGTACCGTGCGACTGAAACATTTTGCGGTTATTTTTCACAAATCCCGACAGGTCGGCGTCGCTGATGGCCACCACGTTTGGCACGATGGTAGAACGTTGCAGATAATCGGGATTATTGTTGGCATAGATGTAGTCGTTCGGGATAGAACGCCACAAGTAGCCGTAAATTTCAAACGTATTGGTCAGCGGTCGGTGTTTATTATCCATAATTCCGTTCACGTTCAGCGATACGCGCAGGTTATCGGTAATTTCGGCGTTGACATTAGAGCGCAGGTTGAACCGTTCGTAGTTCAGGTCACCGCTGCGAAAGAAGCCGTCCTGCTGCGAGTAGCCGAAATTTACAAAGTAATCGACCTTATCGCTACCTCCGCTGAAGCTGAAATTATGTTGTTTTTGGGCGGCGATATTCGTCAGGACGGCGTCGTACCAGTCGCTCGACGTCAGCGTACCGTTACGATAGAGGTCAATTCGGTCATCGGTATAGGTCAATTGCGGATTGGTGATATTACGCATCGTGACGGTATTAAAGAGCATCATTCTGTCGACCGCTCCCACCGGTTTCAACAAGTCTGAAGGCGTCTGCAAGCCGTAGAACATCGAATAGTTGATTTTATTCTTACCCTTTGCGCCTCTTTTCGTCGTGATGAGCACCACACCGTTTGCCGCTTTCACGCCGTAGACGGCAGCCGAAGCGTCTTTAAGTACCGATATATTTTCGATTTCTTCCGGCGAGAGTCGAGCAAAAGCATCCTGTCCTCGGGGTATACCGTCGATAATAATCAGCGGAGCGCCGAATCCGCGGATGTCGAACTGGTTATTAAATTCGCCCGGTTCCGACGTTTTCTGGATCACGCGCACCCCCGGCACTTTACCGGTCAGCATATTTTGTGCATTTTGGTTTTTGGTCATCACCAGTTCTTTGTTGCTTACGGCAACGACAGAGCCGGTTATCGAACCTTTTTTTTGGGTACCGTAGCCTACAACAATCACCTCCTCGAGGCTCCGGATGTCTTCTCTCAGGACGATTTCGTAGAAACTTTTTTCGTCCGTATTCACCTTTTCGGTCAGGAACCCGATGTACGAGACGGTCAGCGTCGCTTTCGGAGGGACTTCGATGGCGAAGTTACCGTTTAAATCGGTGATAGCTCCGAGAGTACTTCCGGCAGCCACGATACTTGCTCCGATAACAGCCAGACCTGTCTGGTCAACAACTTTGCCGCTAATTTTTTTAGTACTTTGTGCGCCGACGGTCTGCCACCCTGCGATACAAATCAGCGCCGTGAGGCACATTTGTCGGGCTACCGGAGTGAAGTGTCGGACGCTCTTTTTTTTCAATTTTGTCGATAAACGAATGTTCATAAATGGTATTTTTAAGATTACAATAATATATTTACCGGAGTTGAACGATATATAAAAATTCAACGTGCAAATATCCCACACCGGCCTTAACTCCTGCATTAATTAATCATTAATCGGACGAAAACTTGATTCGTGGTTAGTGATTAGTGATTCATTTGTTCACCTTCGGCGGTTTTTCTTCAAGAAAGAGAAAGAGAAAGAATATTAGGTGGGGGAAGTCTCCCCCTCGCTACAGCCCGCTGCGCGGTCTTCCGCTACCCCCTCTGCGGGGCGCTGCCCCGCAACGCCCCGTAAGACAGTGTTTATAGTGATTAGTGTTTAGTGTTTAGTGATTAGTGATTAGTGATTAGTGATTAGTGATTAGTGATTAGTGATTAGTGATTAGTGATTAGTGATTAGTGATTAGTGATTAGTGATTAGTGATTAGTGATTAGTGA
>JAIRTG010000059.1 GCA_031255055.1 Prevotellaceae bacterium | reverse complement strand
TTTTCGACTATCCGTACCGCATTCTCAAATTCGGGAACCGCCTCGCCAAACCATACAATGTGCGGACGAAGCGGATATCCGTCCGGCGCAAGATCGCCCGGTCGGATGATCGCATTTTCTGCTGTGAGTTCAAATACTTCGGCTCGCGGACCTGTCGAGCGTACTTTCATCAATTCTCCGTGCAGGTGCAGTACCTTGGAACTGCCCGCTCTTTCGTGCAGATTGTCTACATTCTGGGTCACAATCTGCACGTTGAACGACTTTTCAAGTTCGGCTATCATTCGGTGTCCTTCGTTCGGCTCTGCTTCGAGCAACTGCTTGCGGCGCTGATTATAGAACTCCTGTACCAAAGCGGGATTGGTGAACCACGCTTGGGGCGTTGCAACTTCTTCTATCCGGTATTTTTCCCACAATCCGCCGCTGTCTCTAAAAGTGGAAATGCCGCTCTCGGCGCTCATGCCGGCGCCACTGAGAATTACTATGTTTTTCATCTGATGTTTGAAATGTATAATTAGCGTGTTTTTTGTATTTAATCAATGTTGAAATGTCAACGGTTTGGCAGCTTGCCGCTCATCGATCACTCCGTTGTCATAGACCCGCTGTCCGTTGACAAATGTTGTCCGTACCGAACAATCAAATCTCGTCCCTTCAAAAGGCGACCAGCCGCATTTGGACAGAATATTTTCTTTCATCACCGTCTGTCCCGCACAAGGATCCGCTAATACCAAATCGGCATAGTATCCTTCGCGAACATATCCGCGTCGGTCGATCCGGAATAGTGCGGCAGGAGCATGACACATTTTTTCTACGACTGTTTCGATCGAAAATACGCCGTTTTTCGCCATCTGTAACATCGCTACGAGCGAGTGTTGTACCAGCGGGCCACCCGATGCCGCCTGAAACAGATTCCCCTGCTTTTCGCTCCATAAATGAGGCGCATGGTCGGTTGCAACAACATCCAGCTTACCAGTATTCAACGCTTCACGAAGCGCATCCCGGTCTTTTTCCGTTTTCACGGCCGGATTCCACTTGATGGCGTTCCCATACTTTTCTCCATCGCGGGAGGAAAACCAAAGATGATGTACGCAAACTTCCGATGTTATTTTTTTATTTTCCGCCGAAACGCTGTTTCCGAACAACCGCATCTCTCTTTCGGTCGAAAGGTGCAAAACGTGTAGACGACTGTTGTATTTGTCGGCAAGTTCCACCGCCTTTGCCGACGAACGGTAACAGGCTTCGGCCGACCGTATCAACGGATGATATTTCACCGATAAATCGTCGCCCCTGAGCGAGGTATAATGCTCGATGTTTGCCCTGATGGTTTTCTCATCTTCGCAATGGGTGGCAATCAGTAGCGGAATTTCGGCAAAAATGGCGCTTAAAGCCTTGTCGTCGTCCACCAGCATATTGCCGGTGGATGCGCCCATGAAAATTTTTACACCGCAAACCCTTTTCGGATCAACCTTTTTGAGTTCCGCCAGATTATCGTTCGTAGCGCCTATATAAAAAGCGTAATTTGCAAAAGATTTTTCGGCTGCCAGCGCATATTTTTCTTCCAACCGTTCGATTGTGGTCGTTTGAGGCTTGGTATTCGGCATCTCCATAAACGAAGTCACACCTCCGGCAACGGCCGATCGACTTTCTGTGTAGATGTCGGCTTTATGGGTCAGGCCGGGTTCGCGAAAATGTACCTGATCATCAATCACGCCCGGAAGCAACAATAAACCCGATGCGTCGATGACGCTAACATCATCTGTCTCCGGCACGGTGTTGTCGGGATCTATTTTTCCGATAAATTCACCCTCAATCAGTACCGACGCCCTGCATTGCTTCCCTTCGTTGACAAGTAGCGCATTTTTTATAAGCGTTTTTTTCATGCCTTATCGTTCCTTCTTGGGATATTTGCGGAACCAACTTTTCAGTTTTATCAGGATAACGCCCAAAAGCGCTTCGCTGAAAATGCCGCCACTCATTTTGGAGGTACCCAACTTGCGGTTGATAAAAATGATGGGTACTTCTTGTAACCGGAATCCGCACTTATAAGCCGTAAATTTCATTTCGATCTGAAATCCGTAGCCTTTGAAGCGGATTTGTCCGAGTTCGATCGTTTCCAGTACCCGACGGCGGTAGCACACAAAACCGGCTGTTGTATCGGCAACCTTCATACCGGTGATAATCCGCACATATTTCGATGCAAAATACGACATCAACACGCGGCCAAGAGGCCAGTTGACCACATTGACGCCACTCACATACCGTGAACCGATAGCCACATCCGCACCTTTGTTCGCACAGGCGTTGTAGAGTTCCGGCAGGTCGGCCGGATTATGCGAAAAATCGGCGTCCATTTCAAAAATATAGTCATATTCTCTTGCAAGTCCCCATTTGAAACCCGCGATATAGGCTGTACCCAAGCCCTGTTTCCCTTTTCTTTCGAGGATAAACAGGCGATGTCCTTCTGTTTCTTGCAGCTTTTTCACCACATCGGCCGTGCCGTCGGGCGAACCGTCGTCGACTATAAGGATGTGAAAAGGCATTTCGAGCGAAAAAACAGTGCGAATAATATTCCCTATATTTTCGATCTCGTTATAGGTCGGAATGATAACCAGGTTGTTTTGCATAGATGTCAATTTTCAAATTAGTTAGAATAAATACACATTCGACGGAGAAAGTCGTTCCAACACAACAAGCTGCACGTCTTTTCCCGCAACAATACCTTTATTTTTCAAACATTGCCGAACGGTTTCATACGCCCGTTCGGGATGGTTATTCTCTTTGCTGAGGTGGCACAAAAATACATATTGCAGACCGGCGTGATAATTCTCCGACAAACATTCTCCGGCCTGGTCATTGCTCAGATGTCCCGTATCGGCGGCCACCCTTCTTTTCAAAACGGCATGATAGGGTCCGTCCGCCAGCATTTGTACATCATAGTTTGTTTCCAAAATCAGCACATTGGCGTCCCGTATCTGTCCGGCCACCGTTTGGCTTGCGTAACCGAGATCGGTCGCAAAAATAATTACTCGGTCTTGGTATTCGACCCTGTATCCGACACTGTCCGTCGCATCGTGCGAAACAGGAAAGGGTGTTATCCGAAATGCGCCGACTGTGATCGTATCGTTCTTTTCTATGTATTTCCGGCTACCGGACAATTTATCCGTAACGCAATAACTTTTGTCGATACCTTCGTGTGTTTTTCGGGTGGCGTAGATCGGAATGTGATGTCTTTCGCCCAGAGAACCGACCGCTTTGATATGGTCGGCGTGGTCGTGTGTGACAAAAACGCCCCAAATATGTGGGAAATCGAACCCTTGCGAACGAAGATATTTACGAATGGTGCGTATGCCGACTCCTGCGTCAATCAAAATACCATGCGAATGATTCCCTAAATAATAACAATTTCCGCTGCTCCCGCTGCCATAGCTTCTAAAACGAAGACGTTCGTCCATTTGGATTCGATTTAATTGAAGATAATCGGGATAACAGCCGGTATCGGACATCCGGCGCAATATTTTCCCGACAAATTATTTCCGGCAAAATTAACGCTAAATACAGCAGAACAATCCCATCATTTACAGAAAGAACGTTAAAGAAGGAAGAGCGGTGAAGAGTGATTAGTGTTTAGTGATTAGTGATTAGTGTTTAGTGATTAGTGATTAGTGATTAGTGATTAGTCCCCCTCTATATTTTGTCAAGTGCAAAAAAAGGAATAACTTTCGGCGTAGCCATGCAGCAAGACCATTCAGCACTATAGGGATACT
>JAIRTG010000057.1 GCA_031255055.1 Prevotellaceae bacterium | reverse complement strand
GAATGAAGAGTTAAGAGTGAAGAGTGAAGAATGAA
Organism: Prevotellaceae bacterium; assembly: GCA_031255055.1. GTDB lineage: Bacteria > Bacteroidota > Bacteroidia > Bacteroidales > Paludibacteraceae > JAIRTG01. The sequence goes on along the minus strand of JAIRTG010000057.1, from coordinate 5,703 downwards.
GAGTGATTAGTGCGGATTCTCTATGATTAATCGCTAAACACTAAATACTAAATACTATTAAGGTTGAATCACTCTTCATTCTTCATTCTTCATTCTTCACGGGGCGTTGCGGGGCAGAGCCCCGCAGAGGGGGTAGCGGAAGACCGCGCAGCGGGCTGAAGCGAGGGGGAGACTTCCCCCCCCCCTAATTCTCTTTCTCTTTCTCTTTCTTGAATGAAGACCGCACGGCGGACTGTAGCGAGGGAGAGACTTCAGGATATCATTTCTTCATATCAACAAAATAGATTAATTTTGCGCGGTTTTGCGCCTATGCGCCCTTGACCGATTGATTGTCTTGATGCATTATTATTTATTTATACGATATGGCTCACAAGAAAAAGAAACCGTCTCTTGTTTTGGAAAATCTGCTTGTTGTCGACATTGCCGCTGAGGGAAAAGCGATCGCAAAGTACAACGATATGGTTGTCTTTATTCCTTTCGCAATTCCGGGCGATGTGGTCGATGCGCAGGTGACGGGCAGGCGCAAAAGTTATATGGAAGCAAGGGTGGTGAATTTCCACCGACACTCACCGGAGCGCGTCGACCCTTTTTGCAGACATTTCGGCGTTTGCGGCGGATGCAAATGGCAAATGTTGCCATACGAATTACAGTTACGGTATAAACAAAACCAGGTGACCGATCAACTCTCCCGTATAGGAAAGGTTGAACTGCCGGAAATTAAACCGATTTTAGGCTCGGAAAAGACAAAATACTACCGGAATAAACTCGAATTTACCTTCTCGAACAAGAGATGGCGGACGTTTGATGAAATCAATTCGGGACAGAACGGCGAGGGTAACTACAACGCGGTCGGGTTTCACATCCCGAAAATGTTCGACAAGGTGCTGGATATTGATGAATGTCTGTTGCAAGACGACGTCTCAAATCAAATCAGGAACGAAATACGTGCGTATGCTTTGCAACACAACCTGCCTTTTTTCGACTTGAAACAACAGGAGGGATGGCTGCGTACAATGATCGTCCGTACAGCTTCCACAGGGGAATTGATGGTGATAGTCGTATTTTTCTACGACGACACAGCAAAGCGGCAGGCTTTACTGGAACAGCTGTCCGACAAATTTCCCCAAATTGATTCACTGCTCTATGTCATCAACCCGAAAGCAAACGATACGATAACCGACAGAGAGGTTTTTACATTCAAAGGTAAGCCTCACATTTTTGAAACAATGGAAGGGCTTCGCTTCAAGATAGGGCCGAAATCGTTCTATCAGACCAATTCGGAACAGGCTTATACGCTGTATAAAACAGTGCGTAAATTTGCCCGACTGACAGGTAACGAATCGGTTTACGACCTTTATACGGGCACCGGAACGATTGCCAATTTCATCGCAAAAGACGCAGGAAAAGTTGTCGGAATAGAATATGTGCCCGAAGCGATTGAAGACGCGAAAGAAAACGCTTCGATAAACGGCATCGAAAACGTCCTGTTTTTTGCAGGCGACATGAAAGATGTTTTGAACGGCAGCTTTATCGAAACACACGGAAAACCCGATGTGATAATAACCGACCCGCCCCGTGCCGGTATGCACAACGATGTGATCGACGCCATGCTGGTCGCGTCGCCCGAACGGATTGTGTATGTCAGTTGCAACCCTGCAACTCAGGCACGCGATGTGAATATGCTCCACACGGCATACAAAGTGACCGCCGTGCAGCCCGTCGATATGTTTCCGCACACCCACCATGTTGAAAATGTTGTACTATTAGAAAAAAAATGAACCACCGGACAGTCACCTTGCCAAACGGCGTCAGCATCATCCACCGACACGACGCTTCTCCCGTTGTCTACTGCGGCTTTATTGTCGATGCAGGCTCAAGAGACGAAACGCCGGCAGAACTCGGTATGGCGCATTTTATCGAACACATGCTTTTCAAAGGCACAAAGAAACGAAGGGCTTCACACATCATCAACCGACTGGAAAACGTCGGAGGCGAATTGAATGCCTTCACAGGTAAAGAAGAAACGGTTGTTTATTCTTCCGTTTTGAAACAATACTGGGAACGTGCCGTCGAACTGCTGGCCGATATGGTGTTCAATTCGGTCTTTGCCCAAAAAGAAATAGACAGAGAAGTGGAGGTCATCCTGGACGAAATATCGCTTTACAACGACACGCCCACCGAACTGATTTTTGACGACTTTGAAGATCTGTTATACAAAAACCATTCGGCGGGACACAATATTTTAGGTACGCCCGAAACCCTGAAAACATTTTCGACAGACGATGCGCAGGCCTTTGTAAACAAAAACTACACGCCGGGACGGATAACGTTTTTCTTTCTGGGAGACATCCCTTTCGACAACGTGAGAAAGCGGGCGGAACGTTACTTTCAAACGGAAAATGCGACACAGCCGGAACCGCGAATTGTACCCGCCGAATACGCACCCACATATCGCGTTGTCGACAGAGGCACCTTTCAGGCACATGTGGCAATCGGCAACAGAGCCTACAGCATGTATCATCCGGACAAAACAACCCTCTTTTTGCTGAACAACATCGTAGGCGGCCCCGGCATGAACAGCCTGCTAAACCTTTCGTTGAGAGAAAAGCACGGACTGGTCTATAACGTCGAATCGAACTACCAGCAATATACCGATGCCGGCGCCTGGTGCGTATATTTCGGCTGCGACCACGAATCGGTCGAGAAATGCGAAAAGCTGGTCTACAAAGAACTGAAAAAACTGCGCGAACAAGCCCTGTCGGAACAGGCGCTGAAAAAATACAAGCTCCAGCTCCAGGGACAGATAGCCATCGAGCGCGAGCAAAAAGAAAGCTATGCGTTGAGTTTAGGGAAGAATTTTCTCCGGCACAACAGAGTCGGCACACTGCAAGAGCTATTCGCTAAAATAGAAAGCATCACCCCCGCACAGTTGTTGGAAACGGCAAACCGGGTATTCAATCCCGACAATCTGACCGTGCTGAAATACACAAAAACAACGCGATAACAAATGGACACTGCTTTAGAGGAATATATCATCGAACATTCGGACAAAGAATCGGCCTGTCTTGCAGAAGTAAACAGGCGGACGCATCTTCGGATGATCAATCCGCGTATGATGTCGGGTCATTTGCAGGGGCGACTTTTGGCCATGTTTTGCCGGATGATACAACCTTCAACCGTACTCGAATTGGGTACCTATTCGGGCTATTCGGCCATCTGCATGGCAGAGGCAACGGCAAACCACACCATCATTCATACCATCGAACACAACGACGAATTGGAAGACTTTATCACAGAAAACATCAACGATTCGGAATTCGGATATAAAATTCGATTACACATTGGGGATGCTTTGGAAAAAATACGTACTTTTGATGCCGAATATTTTGACATGGCATTTATCGACGCCGACAAACGCCAATACACCGACTACTATTTATCGGTCTTACCTAAACTGAAAAAAGGAGGATTTATCATTGTTGATAACACCTTATGGGACGGGAAAGTGGTGCATGACAACATTCACCACAACGACAAGCAAACGCTCGAAATCCTGCACTTCAACGATATTGTTGCACAAGACAAACGAGTCGAAAAAGTGATTGTTCCCATGAGAGACGGTCTGACAATTATCAGAAAAAAATAACCATCAAACAACAAATGAATTATTATGAAGACTCCATTAACAGTTTTATTTTTATTTCCCTTTTTATCCCTGGTTGCCCAAGTAAACACCATCAAAGTAACAAATCGAGAAGATTTCATCGAACAAACGCCCTACGACAGCCTGCGAAACTTTCCCGGAGAAAGCGTATACGGACTCGTCGGACAACAGCTATATCTTAAAGGACGACCTGCCGATATTCGTCGGTTTGGGTACGAAGGTTTTCTCATCGACTACACCAAACCGGGAGGTTGGAACAAAGAAAATATTTACAAATGCAGCGAGACCTTTCTCGGAGCCGATAGCTACTACTCGAGATACGGCGACTTGGCAGGAAAATACTTTAATGTCCTGAGTGTCCTGAGACATCCGAAAGCAGCGCAGGATTATAAGTCCTTCGCCCACTTATACTACCTGAGACTGCAGGAAACAAGTAGCGGCGACATCGTCTATTTTGAATACAACAACACCCATCCGCATTTTTACCCGTTTTTAACAGTCGGATTTGTCGATAAGCAACGGCAAAAGCTCACAGGGAAAAGATACATCCTAAGGGGAAGAAACAACCTGGAAAGCCACACGATTATCAACATAAAAACAGGCATCCGGATTTATCCCAAATCAAACACCATCTGGAACTTTGTAGCTATCGGGGTCGAAGAACAGAACTACCGTCTGGCCTTAGTACTCCAAAACGAACAAGGCGAACAAATCGCCCTGAACATCGAAAGCTACCCATTAGAAACATGGGTCTTTGAATACTACCAGGCACAGAGATACAGAGAAGATTTTGGCGAGTTAAATTTCCGCAGGATCCTCGACGGCAAAGTAACCGAAGACATGACCAAACAAATGTGCCGTTTAGCATGGGGCGATCCTGAAAAAATACAGCCATACAACATTGCCGGCAACAGTGAAGGCTCGACAAGATTAGAAGAATGGATCTACGGCGTCAACAGGCTCTACTTTCGCGACAATATACTGATTGATTTCAAATAGCACATCCGGCCACAAAATACAAACAGCTATCAATAAAAGTTGTATTTTTGTAAACAACAGAAAAATAATTTTTAACGATTTCGGAGCAAGAAGATATGAATCAACAGATATTCGAAGAGATAAAATCACTGAAGCGCCGGTTATTGCCGGATGAAAAAGTTATTTTGTTTGGCTCCAGAGCCCGCGGCGACGAGCGTAAGGAATCGGACTGGGATCTGCTTATATTGTTGAACAGAAAGGAAAAAATCCCTGAAGACGAGGATAAATACGCCCTTCCGTTTGTACTCATGGGATGGAAATACGGGACATATATTAGTGTTAAACTTTATTCGGCAGAAGAATGGAAGAAGCGACAGGCATCCGTTTTCCGTTCCAGCGTCGAACAGGACGGAATTGAAATCGTATGACATTGAATTCGGAAGAACGGAATACATTAGTGCTTCTCCGGCTACAAAGGGCAAAGGAAACTCTGGAGGAGGCTAAGGGTAACATCAAAATGAAATACTGGCGAACAGCGGCTAATCGACTTTATTATGCTTGTTATTATGCCGTGAATGCCTTACTGATTAAAAACGGACATTCGGCCCATACCCACTCGGGCGTCATTAGCTTATTCGGCTTACATTTTGTTTCGAAAGGGCTTATATCAATGGAGCAGGGCAAATTGTACCGAAATTTATTTGAAAAACGACAATCAAGCGACTATGATGAGTGGATAATCATAGAGGAAAGCGATGTCAGACCTTTTATCGAGCCGGCCGAACGGTTTATAGCTTCTATCGTAGATTTAATAAATAATTAGAAATCTGCCTCCGATGCGTGAGTTCCCGTATCAGCACTTGGGTCAGCCTATAGGGAGAAGTCTCCCTTTCACTTCGGCCAGCTTCGGTGTCTTCCTTGAAGAAAGATAAAGAAAAAGGAGGGGGGGAAGTCTCCCCCTCGCTTCAGCCGCCTACGGCGTCTTCCGCTACCCCCTCTGCGGGGCTCTGCCCCGCAACGCCCCGAAAGACAGTGATTAGTCCCCCTCTATATTTTGTCAA
>JAIRTG010000019.1 GCA_031255055.1 Prevotellaceae bacterium | reverse complement strand
AACAAAACCACCTCAGTAGCAGGTGAAATAACATATATAAAAACCTCATTACCTCATTGTTTGGCGACAACCGCGCAAGGGACTGACTAAAAAGTCTCAAAAAGCAAATTTCACCCCACTCACAGATTCGAGGTGCGACAACGGGCGTTTTCGAGGCGCGATCCTTAGATGGGTCTGAAAATCGGGACGGGGCGTGGCGGGGCCGAGCCCCGCAGAGGGGGTAGCGGAAGACCGCCGAAGGCGGGCTGAAGCGAGGGGGAGACTTCCCCCCCCCTAATTATATTTCTCTTTCTCTCCTTTCAAGGAAGACAGCAGGCGGCTGTAGCGGGAGACTTCCCCCCCTCCTACTTCTTTCTCTTTCTTGTCGGTCATAAAAGCTGGTATTTTTTTAATTCGGCACGTAAGGCAGCGCTGCTGTTTCCGGTGACACGGTCCATCAATTGCCAAAATTTAACGCTGTGATTCATCTCTTTTGTGTGACATAACTCATGCAGCATCACATAATCGACCAGGTGCTGCGGTAAAAGCATCAGATAGAGCGAAAGATTGATGTTCTTTGCGCTCGAACAGCTACCCCAGCGCGTTTTGCTCGCCTGTATTTTTACTACCGAATAGGAAAAACTGTGCTCTTTTGCCAATTCGTCGACCCGCTTTGGAAATAAACGCTTCGCCTCTTTGCGCAGAAAAAAACAGACTCCCTCCCACAATTTTTGCTGTATAAGCTGATTGCCGAAGTCGAGTCCCAGAGGATGTTCTACCCGTAACAGACCGTTCTCAAGTGAAAAAAACAGTTCCTTTCGCGCTACGGCAAAAGTTTTTATACCGAAACTTAATGTCCGCCATTCGGTGTTTTGGTCGATAACCAACCTGTTGAGCGGCGTCTGCTCTCTCAGAATGGCCTGTTTCTGCATTAGCTCTATACTGACGGTGTCGATGAATTCCATTGCTGCTTTTTCCGTCACGCCGCAGGGATGCGTCACTTTCAGTCCGTCGCACAAAATGTGCACTATGATTCGTTTTGTCCGGCTACTGCTTACAAACGTTATTTCTCCAAAATTTTCATGCTGCATACACTTTATTTTCTATGTTGATAAGGAAAGCAAAGTTAAGCTTTTGTAAGTCGCTCTACAAACGGACAGGACATCATTCGTTTTTTCGTTAAAAAGAATAACTTTGTCGCGCAATTTAAAAAAATAATCAATGGAAGACTGGAAACAACGTACCCGTTTGCTGCTCGGAGAGAAAAAGGTCGAACAACTGGCTACTGCATCCGTTTTGATTGTCGGACTTGGAGGCGTTGGAGGTATAACCGCCGAAATGCTTTGTCGCGCCGGCGTCGGCCGCTTGACCCTGATCGACCCCGATACCGTACACCCTACAAATATCAACCGACAGATCATCGCGCTGCAAACAACCGTCGGACAACAAAAAGCCGATGTTTTGACTCAACGCTTGCTGCAAATTAATCCCGATATGCAACCGACTACGATAAACGAATGGCTCGATAGCGAAAATATTGCGAAAATACTCTCCTGTCACCCGTTCGACTTCGTTGCCGATGCCATCGATAGCCTGTCGCCGAAAGTGCTTTTGATTAAAAGCTGTCTGGAAGCCCACATCCCGATCATCTCTTCGATGGGGGCGGGGGGAAAAACAGACCCTGAAAAAGTTCGTATCGCCGATATTTCGACAACAGTACACTGTTCGCTCGCCAGGGCGGTACGTCGGCGACTGACCAAACTCGGTATCAAAAAGGGACTGCCGACGGTGTTCTCTACCGAACTTACCGACAGGCGATCGGTGGTTCCGACCGATGACGAACGCTTCAAAAAGTCGATAACAGGCACTATCTCCTATCTTCCGGCGATTTTCGGATGCTATATGGCGTCACACATCATCGGCTGTTTAACGGCAATAAACGAATATAAAAAATGATACAGGCAAGAAATATCCAAAAAAACTTCGGCCATCTCAACGTACTCAAAGGCGTTGACCTATCGGTGAAAAAGGAAGAAATTGTGGCGATTGTCGGCCCCAGCGGTGCGGGTAAAACGACTTTGCTGCAAATTATCGGTACGCTCGACAAGGCCGATAAAGGTAGTCTGATGATCGAAAACAGGCGATTAGACAATCTTTCGGAAAAGGAACTGGCGCTGTTCCGAAATCGCAAAATCGGATTCATCTTTCAGTTTCACCAGCTTTTACCCGAATTTACCGCACTCGAAAATGTGATGATTCCCGCCCTGATTGCAAAGTGCGATGTTGGCGACGCACAAAAGCGGGCGAAGGAACTGTTGGCCTATCTGGGACTGAAAGAGCGCGAAGAACATAAACCGGGAGAGCTTTCGGGTGGCGAAAAACAACGGATAGCGGTAGCGCGTGCGCTGATCAATCATCCGGCGGTGATACTGGCCGATGAGCCTTCGGGTAGTCTCGACAGCAAGAATAAGGAAGAACTGCACAAACTGTTGTTCGACCTCCGGAATAAGTTCGGACAGACAATCGTACTCGTGACGCACGATAAGGAATTGGCTTCGCTCTCCGATACCGTCATCGAAATGCGCGACGGAATGATGTCGGAAAATAGTGTTTAGTGATGAGTCCCCCTCTCTATTTTATCAAGTGCAAAAAAAAGAATAACTCTCGGCGCAGCCATGCAAATACGATTCATAGCAGATAGTTACAGGGTAGTTATATGAACGTGTTTAACGATTCATCATAGCGAATTGGATACTTTAACCTGATATTCTTTCATTCATCTACTCTTCTACGCCGTAATATTCATTCAGGGAAGTCCTCAATTCATCAAAAGTTTCTTTCACAGAATAAGTTTCGTCCATCATTTCGGGTTGTACAGGCGTTTCAAACTCAACTTCTTTTCGTTTACATAATTCACGTACCAACTTGCGACCGGCAGCAGTTGTGATATCTATTTTTACTTTTATTGTATTCATAACCATTGATTAGGTTATAAATGTACTATTTTGAGCCGTCGCAAAAAAAGCGGGATAACTTTGTGTACTCCGTCATTGCAACCCGATTGCAGAACGGCAGACAAGATTCGCGTCCGCTCATTGGCCGTACAAACAGCGTAAATCTTAGCTTTTACGTAACAATTTATACGTTTGGCCGTAACAATACCGTCCTACATTTGCATCGGATAATTAAAAAAACCACACAACATGATGAAGAAAAAAATGATTACACTACT
>JAIRTG010000011.1 GCA_031255055.1 Prevotellaceae bacterium | reverse complement strand
CCTTGAGTACATAAATAGTATGTATTCGTTTCGCTTAGTGAAAACATAACTGCCGTTTTTGACCCCAAAGATCAGACTTGGATTCCCATCCGGAAATACGGCCTTGACTGAAGGCTTACTAAACACTAATCACTAATCACTAATCACTAATCACTATAAACGCTGTCTTACGGGGCGTTGCGGGGCAGCGCCCCGCAGAGGGGGTAGCGGAAGACCGCCAACGGCGGGCTGAAGCGAGGGGGAGACTTCCCCCCCCTCATTCTCTTTCTCTTAAAATATAAAAAATTTATTGTGAAATGTAGCCAGATATTCCTGTTCGGTTTGTCCGGGTGTAGGGTGAAATTCGGCTTTGTGGAGGCAGTTCAATGTTGCCAGATCCATGATGGAAGAGTATCCCGAACGACAAATGATTTTTTCGACGCCTGTCAGGATTGCGCTCATTTCGCCCGTTTCCAAATGACTGTAAACACTTATGTTTCCGACGATAGACTGTTGTATTTCTTTTTGGGGAAGTCCCTGTAGAAGGATTGTCTTTTTCGGGCTGTTTTTGTACATTTCAATCATTTTCCGTTCAAACATGCTTCGTTGCGGTTCGGGGCCTGATAGGACGATTGCGATGTCATATTGCCGACAAGTCTTCTTGTCTTCCGGCACGTCGAACCGGGACAGCGCTCCGATGAATTTTGCGCGATTGGGCAACGGATACCGATGCGATAAATCTCCCGAAAGATTGTCGCTGCCCGCTACGTCGGGAATCCAACATTCGTCATATCTGTTGATGAAAAATCGGTGGACAAGCCAAACAATCGGCTCTATGAAACGAAATCTTTTGGGCATTTTTATCATTAGCTGATGGGTGATATAGACCGATTTTGTACGTTTATGCCACAGACCAAAACGGTTGTCGGATATGATTAGGTCGAAGTTTTCCTGCCTTTGTAGTTTTTTCAGATACCGGTGTTCACGGACGATGTGTCTGATTATTTTGGGCGACTGGCGCAGCATTGTCCCCAATTGAGCATCGGATGCGGAATAGTAGATCGAGTAGGACGGATATTCGATCGTTGCGATACCTTGAAATTCCTGTTGAAGCAGCTGCAAAGGATGTCCGTCGGCCATGACGACCACTTTCCATCCTTCTTGTTTCAGCCTTTTTATAATCGGAATACAGCGCGAGGCATGTCCCAATCCCCAGTTCAGCGGACAGATGAGCGCTTTCATGTCCTGCGGTTTTACCGGCTTGGATGATTTCATAGCCGGATTGTCACACCGGTTGTTGCACACCGAAAACTGGTTGATCTCGGGGCGTTTTCCGATCTAAAAATCATCGTCTTCACAATCGCTATCGAAATGATTGTCGAAATCGTCCTTTTCGCCATCCGAATCGGGTGCATCGCAGCGTTTGTCGGTAAACAAAACGCCTTGCAGGTGGTCGTATTCATGTTGGAAAATAACGGCAGAGAAAGTATCCTGACGGCTATATCCTTCCAGTCGTTCTCTGACAGGTTCGCCGTTTTCGGTATAATATTCCACTTCCACCCAAGGGTATCGAACGGAATTGCCGCTAAATCCGGGTATGGACAGGCAGCCATCGCCTTCAAAGCAAACGGTTTCTATAGGGTGACGTACTATCTTCGGATTGATGACGGTGATAACCGGTTCGTCGGGCAAGTCTAACCGGATGAAGAGAAAAATGTTTTTGTTGATGCCCACTTGAGGCGCCGCAATGCCGACTCCGTTGGCTGCTTTGAGCGTAATGCTCAGTTTTTTCAGCAACAATTGAAGGGTCGTGTCGTCAAATTGCAGCGGAATGTCTTCACTCACATTCCTCAGTTTTTCAACATCCTCATCGTTCAATATCGTCAATACGTCGAAAGGAGCTTCTTCACCACCGTTGTGAATCAAATCACGTTCGGCGCCGGTAAATAATGCTTGTTTGCAGGCCACCATAGATACTAAAAAGATAAAAAGAATAATCGGTTTTAAAAAAAGCGTTCTCATAACATTTCCGCTTTAGTGTTGGTATTTTTAACGCCTGCAAAAGTATGAATTTTTTATGTGAAAGAAATTTTGCGTGGTACATTGCGACCGTTTTCACAAGAAATTCCATTTTGTTTTGTTTATATACCATAAAAAATGAGTACCTTCGGCGGCTATCTACGAATGAAATCAAGAAACAATTTATGGAAAAAATAATTTATGGGGTTGCCGACACACTGTTCGGAGCGTGTACGGTTGCATTTTCGCAGGATAAGGTATTTTCGGCAGGATTTTATTGTGATGAAAAACGGACGGTAGAAGAAATTTTCCGGAGAGTCGGAAAAGTAGTAGCCGAACGCGACGATTTGAAAGCTACCGAAATAACGCAAGAATTACTTTCAAATACCGGCAGGGTGTCGCTTCATCCGAACGGCTCCGAATTTCAGCAGAAAGTGTGGAAAGCGCTTTGCGAAATACCATTCGGAACAACAACCGCTTATTCCGAAATTGCCGCTAAAATCGGTAAGCCAAAATCGATACGTGCCGTAGCAAATGCAATAGGCACCAATCCTATTGCACTTTTTATACCCTGTCACCGCGTTATCCGTATCGACGGAAGCCTCGGAGGTTACCGCTGGGGAGTGGATTTGAAAGAAAAAATACTCGAATGGGAACAATCGACGCTAAAAAACGGGAACAACCGTCAGCTATAATCCCCTCACAAGGAAATCGTACGGCCGATTTGCCGATTAAATTATTCTTATTATCTTTGCCCCCGCTTTGTAAAAAACAAATATAAATTTTAAAAAGGTAGAAAACAACATGTTAAATCACTATGAAGCCGTTTTCATTTTAACTCCCGTTTTGTCTGACGCCCAGATGAAGGAGACGGTAGAGAAGTTCAAAACCGTGCTGACAGACAACGGTGGGACAATCGTAAATGAAGAAAACTGGGGATTGAAAAAACTGGCATACCCTATTCAAAAAAAATCGACAGGATTTTACACTTTGCTCCAATTTGACGCAGATCCTTCGATGGTCGAAAAGTTAGAAACACAATTCCGCCGCGATGAACGGGTGCTCCGTTTCTTGACCTTCCGGTTGGATAAGTACGCATACGAATATGCGCTGAAAAGAATCAATAAATCAAAAGAAACAGTAACAACAGAAGAAGTAAAGGAGAACTAAAACATGGCAGCAAACAACGGAGATATAAGATACTTAACCCCGCCGGCAGTCGATACGAAAAAGAAAAAATACTGTCGTTTCAAAAAAAGCGGTATTAAGTACATCGACTATAAAGACCCCGAATTTTTGAAAAAATTCTTGAACGAACAAGGGAAAATTCTTCCCCGTCGTCTCACAGGTACATCGTTGAAATTTCAACGTAAAGTAGCCCAAGCCGTAAAAAGAGCGCGTCATCTCGCCCTGCTTCCTTATGTAACGGATATGTTGAAATAATAAAAGAGGAGGATTCTATTATGCAAATCATATTAAAAGAAGACGTAGCGAACTTAGGGTTCAAAGGCGACATTGTAACGGTAAAAGACGGTTACGGACGCAACTATTTAATTCCGACAAAAAAAGCGGTTTTGGCAACATCTTCGGCCAAAAAAATGCTGGAAGAAGACAACCGACAACGCGCACATAAACTGGAACGCATTAAAAACGATGCACTGGAACTGGCAGATAAACTGAAAGATGTATCATTGACTGTCGGTGCTAAAACAAGCACGAAAGGTAAAATCTTCGGCGCCGTCGGCCCTATTCAAATTGCAGACGCATTTGAAAAAGCAGGCTTCAATGTCGACCGCCGCGTGATCGTGTTGAAAGATACCGTAAAAGAAATTGGTTCCTATATCGCGGTATTGAAACTGCACAGAGAGGTAACCATCGAAATTCCTTTTGAAGTGGTTTCGGAATAACGAAATCAGCTTCCCTTAAAAAATGACCGGCATGTCTCATCATGCCGGTTTTTTATTTATATCGAAAATCGGCACAAACAAATGATTGAAAAAACAACCCTGCGCGAAATTTATCCCATCCTGTTCGACGGAAAACCGTTGGACGTAAAAGATGAACACCTTCAACATATAAGGGGAAATTATGATTTCCTGAAAAGATTTTCCGCCGAAAAAATCATTTACGGTGTCAATACCGGTTTCGGGCCGATGGCGCAATATCGCATTGACGATTCGTTTGTGCGAGAACTGCAATTCAACATTATTCGGAGTCATTCGACCGGCGCGGGAAAAGCCTTAGATGCCGTTTATGTAAAAGCCTCGATGATTGTCCGCCTGAATAATCTGTTGCAGGCAAAATCGGGCGTTCATCCCGAACTAATCCTGTTACTGAAAGCATTTATCAATCGCGACATTATTCCATTTGTACCCGAACACGGAAGCGTCGGCGCCAGCGGCGATCTGGTTCAGTTGGCACACATCGCGCTGGCGCTAATCGGCGAAGGCGAAGTCTTTCATAAGGGCGAACTACGCGAAACGGCCGAAGTGTTGAAAGAAAATAGTCTCAGTCCAATCGACATGCACATCCGCGAAGGCCTTGCGGTCACAAACGGCACATCGGTTATGACTGGCATCGGTATCGTGAATCTGTACTACGCGCAACGCCTGATGTACTGGTCAACCGCGTTTTCGGTTTTTATCAACGAAGTATTTTCCTCTTACGACGACTTGATGTCGCCCGTTTTGAACAAACTAAAACGGCACGAAGGACAGCGGAAAATTGCCGAACTGATGAGCATCTGGCGCGAAGGTTCGGACACCCTGCAGAAAAGAGAAAGTACGTTGTATAACCAACAACACCATGAAAAAGTATTGAAACACAAAGTACAGCCGTACTATTCGTTGAGGTGCATCCCGCAGATTTTAGGGCCTGTGTACGATGCCATCGTAAACGTCGAAAAGGTTTTGACCGATGAGTTTAATTCCGTCTGCGACAATCCGGTTGTGGATGAAGAAACACAAAATGTCTATCACGGAGGAAATTTCCACGGCGATTATGTGTCGTTTGAAATGGATAAACTAAAAATAGCCATTACAAAACTGACAATGCTCGCCGAACGACAGTTGAATTACCTTTTGCACGATAAAATAAACGAGACCCTTCCTCCTTTTGCCAATCTGGGAACGCCCGGATTGAACTACGGATTGCAGGCGGCGCAGTTTACAGCTACATCGACCACCGCCGAATGTCAGACCTTATCGCATCCGATGTACATCCACAGCATACCCAACAACAACGATAATCAGGACATCGTGAGCATGGGGACAAATTCGGCATTATTGGCAAAAACCGTTATCGACAACTCATACCAAGTGCTTTCGGTCTTCGCGATGGGACTTGCACAGGCTGTCGATTGTCTGAAAATAAGGGATAAACTATCCCGCAGGTCGCAAAAGTTATATGATGACATAAGAAACATCGTACCGTTGTTTATAAAGGATACGCCGAAATACAAAGAAATCGAAAAAATGACCGGCTATTTGAAAACTACAGCTATTGAAAACAGGTTTTAAGCCGTTTTCCCAAGTAATTATTTTGGCCGACATCTGTTTTTTTATGGTTAAAATTATATCTTTGTATGCTTTGAAACAATTCACACACGTATTGATTAATGAACTATCACCCGGTTTTAGTTTGACGGAAAAAATAAGCTGATGAAACGAATCGTAATAACAGGAATGGGGATTTATTCTTGCATCGGTAAGAACCTGGAAGAGGTAAAAGATTCCCTGTATCACGGGAAATCGGGAATCGGCATTGATGCTCAGCGTACCGGATTAGGCTTTATGTCATCTCTCACCGGCGTTATCGAACGTCCCAACCTGAAACAACTTCTCGATAGAAAAAAACGTAACTTTTTGGCAGAACAGGGCGAATATGCGTATATGGCAACGCTCGAAGCTTTTAAACATGCGAAAATTGATGAGGCCTTTCTTGAAAATAATGAGGTCGGTATTCTTTATGGCAACGACAGCAGTACGCTTCCCATAATCAAAGCGGTCGATGTGCTGAGAAACAAGAAAAATACAGAAATGACAGGCGCCGCTTCGGTCTTCCAATCTCTAAACTCGACGGTGACAATGAATCTGTCGGTCATTTTCAAATTGAAAGGCATCAATTTTACCATTTCGGGAGCCTGTGCCAGCAGTTCACACGCCATCAGTATGGCATACGTCCTGATTCAATCAGGTATGCAGGAATGTATTTTATGCGGAGGAGCGCAAGAAGTCAATCCTTTTTCCATTTGCAGTTTCGATGGTCTGGGGGCATTTTCAAAACGCAACGACGACCCTCAATCGGCATCGCGCCCTTTTGATAAAAATAGGGACGGACTGGTACCGAGCGGCGGCGCGGCAAGCATTGTTGTCGAGAGTTACGAATCGGCAATGAGACGCGGTGCAACTATTCTCGGCGAGATTGTCGGCGTCGGATTCTCGTCGAACGGCGACCATATTTCCGTACCGAACGTTGACGGCCCCGCCCGCTCGCTAAAAATGGCTATCGACAATGCAAAAATACCGATAGATGAAATAAAATATATCAACGCACACGCCACTTCAACACCTGTCGGCGACATGAACGAAGCCAAAGCGATTCGACAGATTTTCGGCGAATACAAACCTTTTGTCACTTCCACCAAATCGATGACCGGACACGAAATGTGGATGGCAGGAACAAGCGAAGTGATTTATTCGATGCTGATGATGAAACATAATTTTATCGCTCCGAATATTAACTTTGAAGAACCGGACGAAGCATCCGCTTTCTTGAATATCCCGAATCGACGACTCGACATGACATTCGACACGTTTTTGTCCAACTCGTTCGGATTCGGAGGTACAAACTCAACTTTGATTATCAAAAAATTTAAACCATAATACTTCACACCACATTAATAGATGACCGATTTTATCGATAAAATAAGAACGATACTTGCAGAAGAATTTGAAGTTGACATTCAGTTGATTCA
>JAIRTG010000248.1 GCA_031255055.1 Prevotellaceae bacterium | reverse complement strand
AACAATCAAATAGAGAACACGATTCGTCCTTTAGCCCTGGGGCGAAAAAACTACCTGTTCTGCGGCAATCATGAGACAGCCGGGGATACCGCCCTTTTCTACTCCTTCTTCGGCTGTTTCCTTGTGAGTATAAATCACGTTCATATCAGTTCATGCTCCCGTGCGACCAAACAAAAGAGGCTGAACCGCAAATTCGGAACAGCCTCTTTTTCTTCACTATCAAGTAGCGAATGTATAAATTATTCAAATCTTTTCATCAATTCAGCGCCTATTTCCATTGCTTTTTCGTTCATCGGCAAAAGATGATGATGTCGTTCGGGCAATGACTTTTTCAGACCCTTCAATACATTCTCGATGGTAACAATCGGACGGATTTTCAAAAAACCGCCCAGTACAATCATATTGAATGTTTTCGACATATTATTAGCTGTCGCATATTCGGTTGCATCAATTTGATACACATTTATATCTTTTCTCTCGGGGAGTCTCGAAATACCGTTTCCGTCAAAAATCAACACTCCTCCGGCCTTTATTTTCGATTCGAACTTATCCAACGAAGGCTGATTGAGCACAATCGCTGCATCATAGGAATTCAGTACCGGCGAACTGATCGTATTATCACTCAAAATGACGGTAACATTGGCCGTTCCGCCCCTTTGTTCAGGCCCGTAGGAAGGCATCCAACTTACTTCCTGGCCCTGCATCAAACCGGCATACGCCAGAATCTTCCCCATTGAAAGTACTCCCTGACCGCCAAAACCGGCTATGATTATTTCTTCTTTCATATATTCGTGCTTTATTCGTTTTCGGTTATTAAATATCTTTCAAATCGCCCAATTCATACGCAGGGAACATGTTTGCGACCATCCATTTGTTGGAAGCGTCGGGCGTCAATTTCCATCCCGAACTGCATGTCGAAACAATCTCGATGATTGAAGTACCTTTTTTAGCCATAGAATTTTCAAATCCTTTTTGGATGGCTTTTTTCGCCTTACGCACGCCTGCTACATTGTAGACGCTTTGGCGCGTCACATAACAAGTTCCTCTTAATTTCACTAATAAATCGGTGATGTTCAAAGGATATCCGTTCAACTCGATGTTGCGTCCGGCGGGAGAAGTCGAAGTTTTCATGTTCTCTAACGTCGTCGGCGCCATTTGTCCGCCGGTCATGCCGTAAATCGCGTTGTTGATGAAAATAATTGTAATATTTTCGCCGCGATTGCAAGCATGAATTGTTTCGGCGGTGCCGATAGCGGCTAAATCTCCGTCGCCCTGATAGGTAAAAACAAGACGATCGGGTAACAGGCGTTTGATGCCTGTGGCAACTGCCGGAGCGCGTCCGTGTGCAGCTTGCTGCCAGTCGATGTCCAGATAATTGTAAGCAAATACGGAACAGCCCACCGGCGCTACTCCGATAGTCTTTTCCTGCCAATTGTTTTCTTCGATAATTTCGGCAATGAGTTTGTGTACCACGCCATGACTGCAACCCGGACAGTAGTGCATCGGCGTATCATTTAGTACGTCCGGTTTTTTG
The DNA here is from genome assembly GCA_031255055.1 of Prevotellaceae bacterium. Classification (GTDB taxonomy): domain Bacteria; phylum Bacteroidota; class Bacteroidia; order Bacteroidales; family Paludibacteraceae; genus JAIRTG01. The sequence goes on along the minus strand of JAIRTG010000248.1, from coordinate 2,824 downwards.
TACACCAGATTGGCCGGATGAATTATTTCGGTTATGTTCATAATTTTCTGATTTTAAGGATTACGTTTATTTGAGCGTTTGTTTTTTGAATGCTTCGAAAATTTCGTCGGGAGCGGGAACTATGCCGCCCATTTTACCGTAAAATTCGACCGGTGTTTTTCCGTTTACGGCCAACCGGACGTCTTCTACCATTTGTCCTGCATTCATTTCAACGGTTAATATCCCCTTTACACGGTCGGCATATTCTGCCAGAATTTTCGTCGGGAATGGGAATAGAGTGATCGGGCGTATCACCCCTACTTTGATACCTTCTTTGCGTGCTTCTTCGACAGCGGTTTTACAGATGCGTGCCACCGACCCGAAGGCAACCATCAGGTATTCGGCGTCTTCGCACAAATACGTTTCGTACCTTACTTCATATTTTTCGATTTCTCTGTACTTTGCCTGCAGACGGAAATTGGTTTTTTCCATCACTTCCGATTCGATAGCGAGTGAGGTGATGATATTCGGTTTTCTGTCGGCGGGTTTACCCAAGGTAGCGCGTGGGAACTTTTGCCTGATTTCTTCTTCCGTCATTCTGGGCTGTTGCGGGGGGAGAATCACTTTTTCCATCATTTGTCCGATGATGCCGTCGGATAAAATCATGGCGGGGGTGCTGTATTTGAATGCTAATTCAAAGGCCAGACAGGTGAAGTCTGCCATTTCCTGTACCGAACTTGGCGCCAGTACGATCAATTTATAGTCACCGTGTCCGCCGCCTTTTACGGCTTGAAAATAATCCGCCTGACTCGGCTGAATCGTACCTAAACCCGGACCTCCGCGCATGACGTTTACGATAACGCTCGGCAGTTCGGCGCTGGCGATATAAGAGATGCCTTCGGTTTTCAGGCTGACGCCCGGACTTGATGAACTGGTCATTGCTTTTTTTCCGCAGGCAGATGCGCCGTACACCATATTAATGGCGGCGACTTCACTTTCGGCCTGCAAAACAACCATTCCTGTTGTTTTCCATGGTTCCAGCGCCATCAGTGTTTCCATGATTTCCGACTGAGGCGTGATGGGATAACCAAAATAGCCATCGCATCCACAGCGTATCGCTGCTTCGGCAATGGCTTCGTTTCCTTTCATTAATTTTGTTTCTTCCATATCTTACTTGATTTTTTCCGGTAGATGATTGTGTTGTGTTTTCTTTTAAAGTTTAACTTTATAGACCGTGATGCACGCATCGGGACATACATAAGCACATGATGCACATCCTGTACATGAGTCGGGGTTTGCCATGTAGGCATAATTGTATCCTTTGGTATTGGCTTCTTTTGAGAGGGCCAATGTGTGGGGAGGACATGCAACTACACACAAATCGCAACCTTTACAACGCTCGGTATTTACAACTACCGCACCTTTGATTTTTGCCATTTTGGTATCTAATTAATAGTTATTATTCTTCCACAAATGTAAGTAAAAAGGGCTTTGATTTCCTGTTTTGCCGGACAAATTACGCCTGCGAATGTGGAAAATAATATATTCATATTACAAAATGATATTTTATTTTCTTTTTACGTGTTTGGTCTATGAATGTTTAAAAACTCAAACCGGTATTTTTTTTCCGGAGGTGAAATCCGGTTTTTATTTTTTTTGAGAGAAAAGCCATTCTAAAAAGTCGGGTTCTTCAAATGCCTGCGACCAGCTTTCGTGTCCTACGCCTGCATATTCGTAGTATTCTACTAAATCCGATCCTTCGGCTTTCAGCTCGATGTAGGCATTGCGGGAATTTTCGGGCGATACGACAGTATCGGAGTCGCCGTGATAGATGCGTATCGGCAGGTGTTTTACTTTTTTCAGGCGACTCAATTCGACACCGCCGCAGATGGGAATCGCTGCCGCAAATGTTTTCGGATAACGACAGATGAGATCGAAAGTGCCCATGCCGCCCATCGATAGCCCTAAGACATAGATGCGATTTTTGTCGACTGCTTCTTTTTTGATGTATTGGTCGATCAGTTTTTTGACCGATTCCATCGAGGGTGTCATTTTTTTGGTATCTAAGAATTCAAATCCGTTTTCACGGGATACGGGTGCCCAAAAGTCGTTTTCGGGACATTGCGGAAACAGGACTATGGCCGGGTAATCGGCTCTATTTTTTGCGTCGGTAAACAGCCATGCGCCGTGTGTCAATTGTTTTGTGTTGTCGGTACCCCTTTCGCCTGCGCCGTGCAAAAAGAGGACTAACGGATAGGCTTTTGATTTGTCATAATTATCGGGGAATGAAACGCTGTAGGGTAGTGTGGTTCCTTTGTAGGTGAATGTTTTTGTTTCAAAGAGTTCGTTTTGGGCTGACGTCGTTCCACAGAAAAGACAGCATAAGCAAAAGGGTAAGAGGTATTTTTTCATCTTGTTAAAAAATTAATGGGTTTTACGGAGATGTGATTTCAAGCAGTGTAGCGCTGTTTTGTTCCATTTTGCGCTACACAAAATTAGGTGTTTTGTCTCAAAAAGTGACGTGCCCGAATACTAATTTTGTTTAATTAGGGGGGTAGTGTGTCAATGGCGCCGTCGCGAAATGTTATCGTACCGATGCGACGCGGTTTGTTACTCACTAACGACCTCACTCCTACCCTTTTTCGCGGCGGAAAGGGCAATATCTATCCCTCGCTACAGCCGCCGTTGACATCTTTCTTAAAGAAAGAGAAAGAGATTTAGGTGGGGGAAGTCTCCCCCTCGCTTCAGCCGCCTACGGCGTCTTCCGCTACCCCCTCTGCGGGGCGCTGCCCCGCAACGCCCCGTAAGACAGTGATTAAATAGTGATTAGTGTTTAGTGATTAGT
>JAIRTG010000244.1 GCA_031255055.1 Prevotellaceae bacterium | reverse complement strand
CTTAATAGTATTTAGTGTTTAGTGATGAATCATAGCGAATCCGCACTAATCACTCTTCATTCTTCATTCTCTTACGGGGCGTTGCGGGGCAGAGCCCCGCTGAGGGGGTAGCGGAAGACGCCGTAGGCGGCTGAAGCGAGGGGGAGACTTCCCCCCCCCTAATTCTCTTTATCTTTCTTCAAGGATGACTACGCAGCTTTATCTTTCTTTAAGGATGACTACGCAGCGGGCAAAAGTGAAAGGGAAACTTCTCGATAAGGGGCGGCGGGGGTATCAGATGTCGCGCCCGGCGGCGAAGGCGGCACACTTGATAAGCGATTTTTTTACATCGTTATCGGCAAATCCGCTAATGGCTTCGATGGCTTTGTTTTTATAAATCTCTGTCTGTTTTTCGGCATATCGAATACCGCCGTTTTCGTGTACAAAGCGGACAATGGTTTTGATGTTTTCCGCCGAAAAGTCGTTGTTGTTGATCCAATTGCTTATTGCTATTTTTTTTGCGCCTTCGGTGTTTTGTAGCGCATAAATCAACGGCAATGTCACTTTCCCTCCGCGAATATCATTTTGAGTCGGTTTCCCGATTTTGATGTCTTCGTAATAGTCGAAAATATCGTCTCGCAACTGGAAGCAAATACCAAGATTTTCTCCGTAGCGGCGCATTGCTTCCGTTTGCTTTTCGTCGGCATCGACGGAGATCGCCCCAACTTCTGCGCCGGCGGCAAAAAGTACCGCTGTTTTTCCCCTGATAACGTTGAAATAATCCTCTTCGCTCAGTCCGCTTTTTTGTGTGTTGGCCAATTGCAACAATTCGCCGTCGGCCAAAAGCGACCCAATCTTCGAGATGACACCCAAAATCTTTAAACTTTCTGTTTTCATGGCGTGCAGCAATGAAATTGAAAGCATATAATCGCCCGATAGAACGGCGGTCTTGTTATTCCACCGGGCATTTATCGAGGGTTTTCCCCGACGTTCCGACGTTTCGTCCACAACGTCGTCGTGCATCAGGCTTGCGTTGTGAAGCAATTCGAGCGACAGGGCGCTGTTCACCGTCTTTTCGTTGACAAGGCCGCACAGCTTTGCCGAAAGCAGGGTGATTGTCGGGCGTAAAAGTTTACCGGTACACTCTAACAGAGATTCGTGAATATTTGCAAGTAGGGGATTGTCGGTTTTCAGCGCGTCGGAAAAAGCCTGCCGGAAAAGTAGCATTTCCTGTTTTATCGGCTGACGTATAGATTTAATGTCCATTAATTGATTAAGTGTTGAATTGCGGTCACGCCGCAAAAGTAAGTAAATTTAGAAAATGTTTTATTTTCGGTTTTCCGTTCTCTGTCGGAATTTAATTACTTTTACGGTCTGTTTAAGAAAATTCCGCATAAAAGGACATACGTATGAAAAAACTTCTTCTCTGGGATGCTTATGCCATCATTTACAGAGCTTATTACGCATTTATCCGCAATCCGCACATCAATTCAAAGGGACTTAACACTTCGGCCGTTTTCGGCTTTGTCAATACGTTTAACGACGTTGTCGGACGCGAAAACCCGACACATATTGCTGTTGCTTTCGACCCCGTCGGGCCGACGTTCCGCCACGAAATGTACAAAGAATACAAGGCGCAGCGCGAACAAACACCCGAAGATATAAAAATATCGGTACCGATAATCAAGGAAATTATCAGGGCATACAACGTCCCGATACTCGAAATGCCCGGCTTTGAAGCCGACGATGTCATCGGAACCATTTCAAAACAGGCCGAAAAAAAGGGATTTGAAGTGCTGATGGTTACGCCCGATAAGGATTACGGACAATTGGTGACCGACCGTGTTTTTATGTACCGTCCGAAACATACGGGCGGATTCGAGAAAATGGGTCCCGAAGAGATAAAGAAAAAATTCAACGTCCGCAGTCAGGCACAGATCATTGATTTGCTGGGATTGATGGGCGATTCGTCGGATAATATTCCCGGTTGTCCGGGCGTGGGCGATAAAACGGCCACGAAACTGCTCAACGATTTCGGTTCTATCGACGCATTGCTCGAACGTACCGGCGAACTGAAAGGTGCGCTGAAAAAGAAAATCGAAGATAATGTCGAATTGATAAAGTTCTCACGCTTGCTGGCTACAATCAAAACAGATGTACCCGTCCTACTGGACGAAAAAGAACTTGAAGTGAAACAACCGAACGAAGAGAAAATACGTGAAATCTTCGAAGAACTCGAGTTCCGCTCTTTCCTGAAAAAATTGGGCGCACCGGAAAAATCCAAAACAGAAGAAAATAAATCCGTATCAACTTCGCAAATGTCGCTTTTCGACAGCTACGAATCCGACACAAACAACGGTCGGGAAGAAGCACATCTGTTCGGGAATACGGAAGAAATGCCGGGATCGATCCTGAAAACGATTTCGGATACCGAACACAGCTATCGCCTGATTGATACAAAGGATAAACGCGCCGAGTTAATCTCAACACTTTTTGCGCAGAAATCGGTTTGTTTCGACACCGAAACAACCGGCGTGAATGTGTTTACGTCCGAAATGGTCGGTTTGTCGTTTTGTTTCAAAAAAGGGGAAGCGTGTTATGTCCCGCTTCCGGACGATAAGGCGGCGGCAAATGAGGTATTAGCGGAGTTCAAAGCGTTTTTCCTGAGCGAGCACATCGAAAAAATCGGACAGAACATGAAATTCGACTTGCTGATGCTTTCGGGCTACGGCGTTGAGCTGAAAGGGAAGCTCTTCGACACGATGATTGCGCATTATCTGATTCAGCCCGAACTCCGGCACGGTATGGATTATCTGGCCGAAATATACCTGAAATACCGCACGATTCACTACGAAGATTTGGTCGGACCGAAAGGGAAAAAACAAGCCGATATTCGTACAGTCGACTTAAATGCTCTATGCGACTATGCTTCCGAAGACGCCGATATAACGTTTCAACTGAAAACGATTCTGGAAGAAAAGCTGAAGAAAAATGACTTGGAAAATCTGTTCTATGAAATTGAAATGCCTTTGATGCAGGTACTCGTCAAGATGGAGCGGACAGGTGTGCGTATCGACAGCGAAGCGCTGAAACAAAGCTCGATCATACTGACCGACGAAATGCTGCAAATCGAAAACGAAATCCGTCGGATGGCAGGCGTTTCATTCAATATCAGCTCGGCAAAACAGGTCGGAGAGATATTGTTCGACCAAATGAAAATAGATGAAAAAGCAAAGAAGACAAAAACAGGACAATACTCCACATCGGAAGATGTGCTTGAGAAATTGAAATCGAAACACCCGATCGTAGAGAAAATACTGGCATATCGCGGACTGAAAAAACTCCTCAGTACATATATCGACGCTTTGCCCGAACTGATCAATCCGGGAACGGGAAAAGTGCATACTTCGTACAATCAAACCGTGACCTCGACAGGGCGATTGAGTTCAAGCAATCCGAATCTGCAAAACATTCCGATTCGCGACGCGCAGGGAAAAGAAATCCGTAAAGCGTTCATTCCCGACGACGGCAGCGTGTTTTTTAGCGCGGATTATTCGCAAATCGAATTGCGCATCATGGCACATTTGAGCGAAGATGAAAATATGCTCAACGCCTTCAACGCGGGACTCGACATTCATACCGCAACCGCGGCCAAAATCTATAAAGTAGACTTGGACAAGGTTACGTCCGACATGCGTCGGAAAGCCAAAACAGCGAATTTCGGAATTATCTACGGCATATCGGGATTCGGACTGGCCGAGCGCCTGAACATCCCGCGCAGCGAAGCCAAAGATTTGATTGACGGATATTTTACCACCTATTCATCGGTAAAGGCATATATGGACGCCAGTATCCGAAAAGCGAAAGAAAACGGTTACGTGGAAACCCTGCTCGGACGTAAACGATATCTGAACGACATCAATTCGCAAAACAGCATTGTGCGCGGGTATGCCGAACGGAATGCCATCAATGCGCCGATTCAGGGAACCGCCGCCGATATTATCAAAATAGCGATGGTGCGTATTCACCAACGGTTTATCGATGAAAATATTCAGGCCAAAATGATTATGCAAGTACACGACGAACTAAACTTTACCGTTCCCGCAAACGAATTGGATAAAGTAAAAAAGCTGGTATCCGAAGAAATGGAAAAAGCGTTGACGCTGAAAGTTGCCCTGATTGCGGATACCGGTGTCGGGAAAAACTGGCTCGAAGCGCATTAGCATCGGTTCAACATTTCACCATACAATTTATTCCTGATAACAGATATGATTACAACCATTTTATTTGATTTCGACGGCGTTATTGTCGAAACGGAATCGCAGTACGATGATTTTTACGACAAGCTGTCGGAAGAATTAAACTTAGCCATTCCCAATTTTGCAGCGCAGATCAAAGGCATGCAATTGAAAGAGGTACTTCATCTGAAATTCCCCTTTCTGTCCGAAGCGACAAAACAGAAAATAATCGAAAGAACCATCGCTTTTGACTTGCAAATGGACTATCCGCTTGTGGCGGGAGTGATGGATTTTATTGATTCGTTGAAGAAAAACAATTTCACGATAGGATTGGTCACGAGTTCCATGAAAGAAAAAATGGACATTGCCATGACAAAGTCAGGTATCCGACACCTTTTTGACGCCGTTGTGATGGGCGATGAAATCAGCAAAGGGAAACCCGATCCGATGTGCTATTTGACGGCAGCTCACAAACTGCATAAAAAACCGTCGGAATGTATCGTCTTTGAAGATTCGATGGCCGGAATTGAATCCGCTATAGCTGCGGGTATGAAAGTGGTTGGCGTCGCCACAACGCTTTCGCAGCAAGAACTATCCGCAAAAGTTGAGCATATCATTCCCGATTTCCTGAACCGTACCATTGAGTCGCTTATAGAGAAAGATAATTAGGGGGGGGGAAGTCTCCCCCTCGCTTCAGCCCGCTACGCGGTCTTCCGCTACCCCCTCTGCGGGGCTCCGCCCCGCAACGCCCCGAAAGACAGTGATTAAATAATGATTAGTGATTAGTGATTAGTGATTAGCTGGTTCGCCATGTTTAACAATTAATGATTAATCGTTAAACACTAAACACTAATCGCTAAACTATGCCGTCAGGCACGATACATCGTCTATAAAATTGATTAAAAAGTTCTAAAAAACCTGTCCGCTACAGTCCGTTTATACGAATCCCAAGCCGTTTTTCGTTTTGAAAAACAATGAAACGTGACTAACTCCAAACGAAAAGAATTTTATATTCCCGACTAAATAATTACTTTTGCACTCCAACTTTTCCAATATGAAAAAATACCTTTTTCTTTCAATATCAGTAATTATGTTGTTTTCGTGCAGCGAATATCAAAAGCTGCTCAAAAGTACCGACCCCGAGTTGAAATACACAAAGGCGGTGGAATACTTTGAGAAAGGTGACTTTACACGCGCACAAACATTGCTCGACGAGGTCGTAACATACTACAGAGGGACAGAACGCTCAGAAATCATCTTGAACTATCTGGCTGATTCGTACATGGGGCAGAAAGACTATTTTTCGGCAAGCGAACACTACAAAATGTATATCAAATCGTACCCGAAAGGGAAATTCGCCGAGAACGCCAAATTCGCGATCGGATACTGCCATTACCTACAATCGCCCGATCCCCGCTTAGATCAGGAATCGACGACGTTGGCCATCAATACCTTTCAAGAGTTTGTGGACATTTATCCCCAGAGCGACCGCGTGCCGGAAGCCAATAAGCTATTATTCGAGATGAAAAACAAACTTGCATACAAAGAATACCTGAATGCAAAATTGTATTTCGATTTGGGAAATTACAGGGGAACGACACTCGACAATTATTACATTTCGGCCATCACAACCGCCGAAAACGGATTGAGAAACTATCCCGAATCTTCATACAGAGAAGATTTTTCGATCATCATTTTAAACTCAAAATACCAGCAAGCCGTACAAAGTTTCGAAGAACTGAAAGTAGACCGCTACCGCAATGTGCTTGACGAGTATTATAACTACACCAACGAATATCCTGACGGAAAATTCATAAAACAAGCAGAAAAGTTTTTTAACGAAGCAAAAAAAATAGTGAAAGATTAATATTATGGACTATAAAAAATTAAACGCACCACTGAATACAGTTACCCGCGACATGAACAGCCTCAGTATGGAAATCGGTAACGTTTATGAAACGGTTGACATCATTGCCAAACGCGCAAATCAAATCAGTGCCGATCTGAAATCGGAATTAGAAAAGAAACTACAAGAATTTACCTCTTTCAGCGACAACATCGAGGAAGTTTTTGAAAACAGAGAACAAATAGAGATTTCGCGTTTTTACGAAAAAATGCCGAAACCCACCTTATTGGCAGCCCAAGAATTTATTGAAGACAAAGTCTATTTTCGCAATACGATCAAAGATAAATTAGGATAACCATATTTTTTTATTTCATTTAATTTCAAAGTAGCTGAAAGAATATCATCTCTCTTCCGTAGAGAGTTTGGTATTCTTTCTTTTTATATAAGTTTCGATTCATTTTTGTACTTTTGCGCCTCACGTATTTGAACAAAGCAGATGTTAAAAGGTAAAAACATTCTTTTAGGAGTTACAGGAAGTATCGCGGCCTACAAAGCAGCCAATTTGATTCGACTGCTGATAAAGTCAGGTGCCGAAGTGCGCGTGATCATGACGCCGCCGGCAAAAGAATTCATCTCGCCGTTGACGTTGGCTACGTTGGCCAAGCATCCCATTCTGGTCGATTTTTTCGATCCGACTAACGGAAATTGGAACAGCCATGTCAGTCTCGGATTGTGGGCCGACGCCTATCTTATCGCGCCGGCCACCGCCAACACCATCGGGAAAATGGCAAACGGTATCGCCGACAATTTACTGCTGACGACATATCTTTCGGCCAAATGTCCCGTTTTCGTAGCGCCCGCTATGGATTTGGACATGTACGCACATGTTGCCACCCAACACAATCTGCAAACACTGCGTTCCTGCGGAAATTCGATCATCGCACCGGCTTCGGGAGAATTGGCAAGCGGACTGGACGGAAAAGGACGTATGGAAGAACCGGAAAATATTGTGCGGGAACTGGACGACTTTTTCACCGAGAAAACATTGAAAAATAAAAAAATACTGCTTACGGCAGGCCCTACATACGAAAAGATAGACCCTGTTCGTTTTATCGGAAATTATTCATCGGGGAAAATGGGCTTTGCTCTGGCCGAAAGATGCGCACAAAAAGGCGCAGAAGTCGTGCTGATTGCGGGTCCGGTGGCATTGGAGCTATCACACAAAACGATCCGACGGATAAACGTACACTCAACAGACGAAATGTATCAGGCTACGGTGAAACACTTCCCCGAAAGCGATGCGGCCATCCTCTGCGCAGCGGTGGCGGATTTCAAGCCGACAAAAGCGGCCGAAACCAAGCTCAAACGAGGAACGGAAAACCTGCACATAACATTGGAACCGACAGCAGATATTGCCGCCGATTTGGGTAAAATGAAAAAAACATCACAGCGCATCGTAGGCTTTGCGCTGGAAACTTCGGATGAAGAAAAAAATGCCGCCGACAAAATGAAGCGGAAAAATTTTGATTTTATCATATTAAATTCGTTGAAGGACGAAAAGGCGGGCTTCGGCTTCGACACAAACAAAATCACGATTCTGGCACATAACGGAACAAAAAAATCATTCGATCTAAAATCGAAAACAGCCGTCGCCGAAGACATTATCAGAGAACTGGAAAACATCATTTGACAACCGAAAATAACAGCAACAGATGAAAAAACTCATCCTCACACTCATCACCTCGCTTGCTTTTCTAAGCAGTGGCCATGCACAAGAACTGAATTGCAACGTGCAGATAAATGCCGACATGGTTCAGGGCGCCAACGCCGATCTAATCAATTCGCTTCAAACAGCCATGACCGAATTTGTGAACAACCGCAGATGGACCGAAATGGCATATACGGCTCAGGAACGCATTGAATGTACGATGAACTTCATCTTTAAAAGCATCGACGGCGAAAATTTCAACGGCGAATTAACGATACAGGCACGCCGTCCGGTATACAATTCGAGTTACTACACCACTTTATTCAATTTCAGAGACAATAACATCTCGTTTCAGTTCGGGCAGTTCGACCAGTTGGAAGCCAACCAGAGTTTCATAGCCTCCAACCTGACCGCCATTTTGACCTACTACGTCTACATCATCATCGGTTACGACATGGATTCATTTGCGCGTCTGGGCGGCACGCCCTATTTTCAGGCAGCCGAAAACATTGTAAACATGGCGCAGTCGAGCGACTATTCCGGCTGGAAAGCCTTTGAAGACAGCCGCAACAGATATGCGCTCATCAGCAATTTGACGGACGAAGCATTTAAAAAATACAGGAACTTCTTTTACGAATATCACCGGCTCGGTCTCGACGAATTTTCGATCAATATCGGGAATGCCCGTGCCCGAATTGCGGCAGGACTTCCTCTTCTTCGCGAAGCAAATCGCGCCCGTCCTTCGGCCATAGTCGTATCCTCCTTTCTGGACGCAAAAAACGACGAATTGATCAACATCTTTTCCTCAGCAACCGAACAAGAGAAAAAAGACGCCGTCGAGATATTGAGCGACATAAGTCCGACAAATTCGGCACGATACGAAGCCATTCTGAAAAACTAATTCTCATCGAACACCAACGAAGCAAAACAGACTCAAATGCTCAAATCACTTTATGTCTTGAATTATGCCCTGATTTCCGAATTAAACATTGCGTTTGATGCGGGATTTTCCGTCATCACGGGTGAAACAGGAGCGGGAAAATCAATCATCATCGGGGCGCTTTCGCTGATATTGGGGCAGCGAGCCGAGATAAAACTGATAAAAGAAGGTACGGAAAAATGTGTGATTGAAGCCGAATTTGATATTCGGAACCATGCCCTGCGCGATTTTTTTGAGAAAAACGCGCTCGACTTCGACGAGAAAAACTGCATTATCCGACGCGAGTTGACTGCCGCGGGTAAATCGCGGGCATTTGTAAACGATTCGCCTGTTTCGCTCAATGTGTTGCGCGATTTGAGTTTGCGGCTCATCGACATTCATTCGCAACACGAAAACCTGTTGCTTTCCGATGAATTATACCAGTTGAACATCGTCGATATCTACGCTAAAAATGCAGCCGTACTAAATGATTATCGGCAGTCCTATTTCGACTGGCGCAAGTTGGATGACGAGTTGAAAACGTTGAAAAAGACAGCCGAAAAGCAGTTGAAAGACGCCGATTACATCCGGTTTCAGTACGAACAGCTCGAAAACGCCCGACTGTCGGAGGGCGAACAGGAAGAACTGGAACAGGAACAGCGATTGCTCAACCATGCCGAAGAAATTAAAACGGAATTGCACAGGGCCGTACATTTGCTTACCGATGAGCAGATGAACCTTTCGCTGTTGCGGGAAAGTTACAATGCCGTGAACAAAGTGCAAAACTACGCCTCAGAAGCGAAATCGTGGTACGAACGGCTCTATTCGAGCTATATCGAATTAAAAGATGTAGCCGACGAAATGGCGGCTTACGAAGAACGGATTGCCTTTGACCCCGAACGTCTATTACAGATAAACGAACGGCTGAACAATATCTACAGTCTTCAGCAAAAGTACAAAGTTGCAAGTGTTGCCGGACTGCTTGAGTTAAAAGAACGGTTTTCGGTGGATTTGCTGCGAATCGAATCGTTCGATGAAGAAATAGAAGCGTTGGAAAAAAGGCTTTCGGAAAAGCAGCTTGAAGTAGAAAACAAAGCCGCATCACTTTCCGACAGCCGGAAGAGCGCTTTTGGAGCCATTGAGGAGTACCTGATCAACCAATTGGTGAAATTAGGCATTCCGAATATCCAATTCAAAATCGACATACACAATTTGCCCGGCTACACCGAAAACGGCAGGGATGAAATCAGTTTCCTTTTTTCGGCAAACAAAAACCGTTCGGTGCAGCCGATTGCGCAAATCGCTTCGGGCGGAGAAATATCACGCCTGATGCTTTCTATCAAAGCCATGATAGCCCATAAATCGGGGTTGCCCACCATCATTTTCGACGAAATTGACACAGGCGTTTCGGGCGAAATAGCGCACCGGATGGGAGACATTATGCAACAAATCGGAAAAGACATACAAGTGCTCACCATCACCCATTTGCCGCAGATAGCCGCCAAAGGCCGCCATCACTACCGCGTGTACAAAGATGAGCACAGTGCCGAGACCGAAACCCGCATCATCCGACTGACGGAAAGCGAACGACAACACGAAATCGCAGCCATGTTGAGCGGAAAAACCATCACCGACGCTGCCCTAAACACCGCGAAGGAAATGCTGAAAAATAGTGATTAGTGTTTAATGATTATTAGTAAATTACGGGGCAATGAGGCTGTATCGAAAGTCATTTTTTATGACTTTTACCCTTTCTACAGATACTTGCGAAAGGAGTGAATGTGGAATCTTGACCCTTTTGAGACAGCCACATCCGGATAACCCCTTGCAAGGCGTAGCCGCAGCGCGGGGGAAGCAGCCCAGAGGGAACCCCACAGCCTCCTTTGGAGAGGCCCCCACTGGGAACAGGGTCATTCAGTAAATGGGGTAATGATGCCAAAAATCGCGCGAAAATAGATTTTTTTGGAAGTTGAAAGAATGGTTTTCAACCTCTATTTATTTGTATTTATCTCTATTGTTTTTCAAGAAGAGTTTCTTTGAATTTTGTCAAGGTGTGTCATAAAATCTCCAGAAATCACTCTAAACCGACGAATTTAGAATGGCTTTTTAGTTGTGTCTGAAACTGTCGTTTCAGCTTGTGACCCCGGCGGGATCTGACTATTTTATCCTAAACATTTTTACTTCAATAAATTATCTTTTATCGAATAAAAATAAGTAATGATTTAGAAATGAATTAAAAAGTCTTGTTTTATCAGGCTTGGACAACATTTTGTCTGCTAAACTTTCAAGTTCAAAATTTCAAAATTATTTTTACTTTTGCAAATTATAGATAACTAAACATTTAAAGTTAGTGCAAACTTTATATATAGAAGCTTGCACTTTGTACTAATGATTTTTAATCATCATAATTATAATGTGATATGTCCTCTTCAAAAACCACAATAAAAGATTTAGCCAAAGCGCTTGGAATTTCAATTGCAACGGTCTCGAGAGCATTGAATGGCAGTCATGAAATACATCCGGAAACAAGAGCAAAGGTTTTGGCAAAGGCTAAGGAATTGCGTTACAAACCCAATATCCAAGCGCGAAATCTGTTGAAAAGAAGGAATAATATGATCGGTGTAGTTGTTCCCGAATTTATTACATTCTTTTTTCCTGAGATAATAATCGGAATACAAGAGGTGGTAAATAAAGAAGGCTATCAGGTTTTAATCTGCCAATCAAACGAATCTTCAACACTTGAACGCAAAAATATTGAGATGCTTGAAGAAAGCATGGTCGAAGGGTTGATTGTTTCCGTAGCCAAAGAATCTAAAAACTTGGATTTGTATGAACGTTTGATAAACGAACAAATGCCAATCGTTTTTGTAAATCGTATTTTGCCTGAATTACGTGCAAGTCAAGTAATCATTGATGACAGAAAATGGGCGTTTAAGGCAGTAGAACATTTAATAAAATGCGGTTATAGGAAAATTGCCCATTTGGCAGGAAATGAGCATTTGTCAGTAACAAAGCGACGCCTGCAAGGTTATTTAGACGCACTTCAGGCATATGATATTCCTATTCAAGAGCGATTGATTATGTATGTCGGTATTCAACAGGATAGAGCAAAAGCAGGAATTGATCTCTTGATGAATTTGAAAGAAAAACCTGATGCTATTTTTGCGATAAACGATCCTATCGCGGTGGGCAGTATGCTCGAACTGAAAAAAAGAGGACTGAAAGTTCCTGAAGATATTGCAGTTGTCGGCTTTTCCGAATCGCCTATCGGAAAAATAATGGAATTGACAAGCGTTTCCCAACCTACGTTTGAAATCGGACGGATTGCGGCGGAAACATTACTAAAACAAATAAAAAATTTCGATACTCCTACCGAAACAATTATTCTCGATGCTAAATTGAATATCCGCAACTCCTCCATTCCCGTTCACAAACGACCGAAATAAAAATCCATCATCTTTCAATTTTCTCTTTTATTCGAATATTTCCAATTTTCGTAAACGTTTACGGGAAAATCCTATTTTACTTACAAAAGCACTATCTTTCTATTTTATATTTGCACTGTAGTATTAAAATAATATTCTATTTATTAGATATTTATTTTATTTTGAAGCCATGCGCTTTCATTTATTTTGGAATGTATTTGTAAAATGTAAACGTTTACGCGAAAATAACATTTCATAAAATCGACATGCAAATATAGTATCTTACATTTGCATTAACAGAATCAAATCAATACCGTAAAAATGCATTATCTCGATTTCATTTTCATTTTTATTTTTATCCTTCTGATTCTTATTACAGGAATTGCTTTCGCGAAAGCCGGCGGTAAGGATATGAAATCTTTTTTCGCGGCCGGCGGAGCCGTTCCTTGGCAAATTAACGGTTTGTCGTTGTTCATGGGATTTTTTTCGGCGGGAACTTTTGTTGTGTGGGGTTCAATTGCTTATTCTTTGGGTTGGGTTTCCGTGACTATTCAATGGACTATGGCTCTTGCAGGCTTTGCAGTCGGATTATTCATTGCCGCGAAATGGCATAAAACAAAAATACTCACGGTTGCTCAATATATTTCCGAAAGGCTTGGGTTGAGCACTCAAAAAGCATACACTTATTTGTTTCTGTTAGTTTCATTGTTTACCACGGGCTCTTTTCTTTATCCGGTGGCGCGCATTGTTGAAGTTTCAACGGGCCTGCCTCTCGCAAAAAGCATTTTGCTATTGGGCGGAATTTGTATTTTATATGTTTCAATCGGTGGTTTGTGGGCGGTGGTTATAACCGATGTTTTGCAATTTATAGTGCTTACAGTTGCTGTTCTAATTGTTGTTCCGTTGGCATTCGAGCGCGTGGGCGATGTCTCCACTTTTATTTCTTCTGCTCCCGATACTTTTTTTAATTTTTTGAACGGCGAATATACTCTCGGTTTCGTCATTGCTTTCGGAATTTACAACGCCATCTTTTTAGGCGGAAATTGGGCGTATGTGCAACGATATACAAGCGTTCGGACAGATAAAGATGCGAAAAAAGTAGGGTTCTTGTTTGGTACGCTGTATTTAATCAGTCCTGTGTTATGGATGCTTCCGCCTATGATTTATCGAGTTGTAAATCCCGATTTATCTGGTCTTGAGAGTGAAGGCGCTTATTTGTTAATGTGCAAAGAAGTGCTTCCTGCAGGTCTGCTTGGTATGATGCTCGGCGGGATGATATTTGCCACTGCAAGTTCGTTAAATTCTACATTAAACATTTCTTCGGGAGTATTCACAAACGATATTTTCAAACGCCTTTACCCGAAAAGCTCTGATCGCACTTTAATAAAAGTAGCGCGCTTATCAACTATTAGTTTCGGAGTATTGGCTGTCATTGTGGCGCTCCTCATTCCTCTTATGGGCGGAATTGTCAACGTGGTAATCAGTGTGGCAGCACTGACAGGAGTTCCGCTTTACCTGCCAATAATATGGACATTATTCTCCAAAAGACAAACAGGTAAATCTGTT
>JAIRTG010000241.1 GCA_031255055.1 Prevotellaceae bacterium | reverse complement strand
CATCACTCATCACTAATCACTAATCACTAATCACTAATCACTAAACACTAATCACTCATCACTCATCACTCATCACTCATCACTCATCACTCATCACTCATCACTCATCACTAATCACTCATCACTAATCACTAATCACTAATCACTAATCACTAAACACTAATCACTATCTGCGGGGCGTTGCGGGGCAGCGCCCCGCAGAGGGGGTAGCGGAAGACGCCAACGGCGGCTGAAGCGAGGGGGAGACTTCCCCCCCCTAATTCTCTTTCTCTTTCTCTTTCTTGAAAGAAGACGACAAGGGCCGAAAAAATAGCCTATTCGTCGGTTGCAAGATGCTTTTCGGCACAGTAGGATGAGCGGACAAAGGGGCCGCTTTCGACTTGTTTGAAGCCTTTTTTGAGACCGATTTGTCTATATGCTTCAAATTGTTGGGGCGTGATGTACTCGCTGACGGCGATGTTTTTACGCGAGGGTTGGAGGTATTGTCCGATGGTGAGGATGTCGCAACCGACTTTCAATGCGTCGTCCATCAGTTCCGTGACTTCGTTTGCTGTTTCGCCCAGTCCGAGCATGATGCCGGTTTTGGCGGTGATGTTGTGCGATTTGATGTACGAAAGCACGTCGAGACTTGTCGCGTATTTTGCTTTGGTGCGGATTTGCGGCGTCAATCGGGCTACGGTTTCCAAATTGTGTGAAATAATATCCGGTTTTTCGGCTATCACCAGGTCGATAAGGGTTGTTTTGCCGTCGAAGTCGGGGATAAGGACTTCTATGGTTGTTGCCGGATTTTCTTTTTTGACTTGGTTGATTGTCGTCGCCCAATGTTGTGCCCCCCCGTCGGACAAATCGTCTCGGTCTACCGACGTTAGCACAACGTGTTTCAAACGTAGCAGACCGACCGATTCGGCTATTTTACGCGGTTCGTCGGGGTCGAGCGGATGCGGACGACCGGTTTTGGTGTTGCAAAAACGACACGAACGGGTACAAATGTCTCCCAAGATCATCAATGTGGCGGTACCTTTGTTCCAACATTCGCGCTGGTTGGGACACCTGCCGCTGGTGCAAATGGTGTGGAGGCCGTGCCGTTTGACGATGTTGTTGACTTGTACGAATTTCTCGTTGCGCTGCCGTTTTATTTTCAGCCATTCGGGCTTTTTGACGTGTGTTGCTGTGTTGTTTTTATCCATTGGTGTGTTTCAATCGGTTTATTTTTATTCCTAAGTTATGCTGTCCGCCGTAGAGGTCGGTTGTCTGTGTCTCTTCCATATCAATCGCCGTAAAATTCATCCGGTTTTGTGCCCTCGACTATTCGAATATCGACAGCAGCCCGATTGTGACGCCGATAACAACTGTTGCCGTATTTACGAGTGTTCCTGTCATTGTTTTTAAGAAGTTTCGCAAAAGTAACAAAAAATACACGTTTACCGCATATCCGATGAAATTTGATTACTTTCGCAGAAAATTACACATCCGTATGCAACCATTCTTATACCGCATAGCCGAACTTTTTTATTACACTCACGGAAACCGGATCAGCCGGTTTTCCTTTGTCTTTCCAAACAGAAGAGCGGGGCTTTTTTTTCAGAAATACCTGTCGTCATTCATAGACAAGCCTGTTTTTTCGCCCGGGATATTGACCATCAACGACTGTTTCACATCGGTCTCTCCCCGTCAGGTCGTCGACCGGCTGAGCCTGCTTTTTCGTGTCTACAACATCTATCTAACCGAAAGCAAAAGCAACGAAAGTTTTGATACATTCGCACATTGGGGCGAAATGCTGCTGTCCGACTTCGATGAAGTTGACAAGCAGTTGATCGATGCCCGACAGCTCTTTGTTAACGTGACCGAACTGAAACGGCTGGATTATCTTTTCGATTCGCTTAGCCCCGAACAGAAAAAAGTGATAAAACGCTTTTGGGATGATTTCAGTCCCGTAAAAGAGGGGAAAAAGGCGGAGGAAGAATTTATCGCCACTTGGAAACTGCTTTATCCGATGTATGCAAAGTTGCAGGAAGAGCTGTCGTCCGAAAAACTGGCTACCGAAGGGATGATTTTCAGAGACGTCTCGAAACAGTTGGAAGCAGGCGGCTTTTTTGAACAATGGGAAGAAAAACAGTTTGTCTTTGTCGGCTTCAACGCGCTGAATCGTTGTGAAAAAACGCTTTTCAAAGCGTTGCAGAAAGCCGGAAAAGCCGATTTCTATTGGGATTATGAGGCTGCAACCGTACGGGATCCGAACAACAAGGCGTCGTTTTTTTATTACGAAAATCAGAAAGCATTTCCGTCGAAATACCCATTAGCGGCGTCCGATTATCCCTTAAAAGAAAAGAAGATCGAATTGATTGCCGTGCCGTCGGAAGTGGGGCAAACTAAACAGGTGTACGAGATCTTACGTCGGCAAATCGAACGGGAGGCCACCGAAGACTGGCTTACGACCGCAGTGGTGCTACCCGACGAGAATATGCTGATACCGCTGCTCTACGATTTGCCCGACGAGATAGCGAAAGTGAACGTCACGATGGGATTTCCGCTGAAAGCAACGCCGGTATCGGGTCTGATTGAACATGTTTTTGAATTACAACGTCGTTCCCGCCTCACAAACGGCGAAACGTTGTTCTACCACAAAAATGTTTCAACCATACTCAATCATCAATATATTGCATCGGCCTGCAAAAACAAGTGCACGGAATTGACTAAAAAAATCAAGGATAATAATTTGATTTATGTCAATGCGGTTGATTTGGGGGTTCATCCGCTGTTACAAAAAATCTTCACCACCGACATCGACCCGACTGATTTCGTGGACTATTTGCTGAAAATACTGGACGAATTACAGTTTTTCCTGAAAGCACAGCGTCGGCCGGATTCAAAAGCCCACCGGATAGAATTGGATTATCTGTATCAGTATCACATTGTGCTCAAACGCCTGTCCGGTATTCTGAAGGGAAAACCCGATAATATCAAAATGACACCGGACACCGTAATCCGATTTATCCGCCAGATGACCGCCAATCTCACCATTCCCTTTGTCGGAGAACCGCTGGAAGGTCTCCAGATAATGGGGGTGCTCGAGACGCGCGGACTTGATTTTGAAAACCTGATTATCACTTCGTTCAATGAAGGAATCTATCCGAAACGGACGGCGCCCAACAGTTTCATTCCCTACAATCTGCGTAAGGCCTTCAATCTGCCTGCGACCGAGGAACAGGATGCGGTGTTGGCATACAATTTCTACCGGCTGATCAACCGGGCCAAGAATATCTATTTCCTATACGACTCGCGTACAGAAGGTATGCAGACCGGCGAAGTGAGCCGGTATCTGTATCAGTTGTACTATCATTATGGTGTGCGGTACGAGTCGAAAGTTGTTTCGTTCGACATCGGGTTTGACAATCCGCCTGTTCTGAAAATAGCGAAAACGGCCGAAATTCAGGAAAAGCTATCCGCTTTTCTATCGTCCGACGACCGCGCACGCGCACTTTCGGCAAGCGCCATAAACGATTATATCGACTGTCCGTTGCTGTTCTACCTGACACGCATCGAAAAGGTGAAAAAGCCCGACGAGGTAAAAGAAACCATCGAAGGAGATATGTTTGGAACAATATTCCACACGTCGATGGAGCATCTCTACAAGCCCTATATCGGAAAGATGATGCAGGGGAGCGACATCGACAAAATCATCAAAAACGATGCGTTGATCAAGCATGAAATAGCCAAGTCGTTTTCGACAAATTATTTCAAAAAGAAAGAGGGTGTTATTGTCCGTCTCGAAGGCAATTATTTGCTTACGGCGCGTGTTATCGAAAAATACATCCTGCAAACGCTTGAAATTGATAAAAAATCCGCTCCGTTTCGTTACGTAGCTGCCGAAGAGGAATGTGACATTCGGTTTCCGATTCATGGCGGCCAGTCGTTTGTAAACATCACGGGCTTCATCGACCGGATCGACGAGAAGGACGGCAAATTGCGGATTCTGGATTATAAGACCGGCAGTAACAGTCGGAAAAAGCAGGTGTTTGAAACGGTAGAAAGTCTTTTCGAGCACAACAACGATAAGCGCGGAAGCCATGCGTTACAGACGATGCTGTATGCCTTGCTCTATAAAGAAAAAGCGGGAACTAAAACCATTGTCCCCGAAATTTATTATATCCGGGAGATTTACAAAAGTGATTTCGATACGCGCCTGAAATGTACGGATCTCGGAAGCTTTGTAGCTGATTTCTCGGAGTATGAAAATGAGTTTACAGCGCTGCTCGGAAACTGTCTGGAGGAGATTTTTGATCCCGACATCCCGTTCGTACAGTCCGACAGTACAAAACCGTGCGCCTATTGTTCTTTCGTCGGCGTGTGTAAAAGGTAAAAACGAACAAGATAACAGAAGAATAATGCTTGAAATAGAACGAAAATACTTAGTGAACTCGGATGAGTATAAAGTTTTGGCCGACAAAAAATACCGGATCATGCAGGCCTATCTTGTCGCGGACGACATCCGGACAATTCGTATCAGGATGAAAGCCGGGAAAGCCTGCATCACCATCAAAAGTAGAACCGACGATACGGGTATCAGTCGTCACGAGTGGGAATATGACATTCCGGTGAGCGATCTCCGTGATATGCTGTCGCTTTGCGAACCCGGAATCATCGAAAAGACAAGGTACGAAGTGGCATACAAAGGGCATGTTATCGAAGTGGACGAATTTCACGGAGAAAATGCGGGTCTGGTCGTTGCCGAAATAGAACTTCGGTCGGAAAACGAAAAAATAGCGCTTCCCCGCTGGCTGGGTCAGGAGGTCACCGGAATGAAACAATACTATAACTCCTGCCTGAGAAAAAAACCATACAATACCTGGTAATGGTAATGATGCTGTTGAGTGCGCGACAATGTGTCCGGTCGAGATAGCAGCGGATTTATTCACGGTGTGAATGTGGGGAGGTATTTACAGAACAATTCGTCCAAAATTCTTGGTAAATCCTCGTCCAAATTGTCGTTGTAATCCGTATGTGGAATGTCCAATCTTTCAAGAGCCGGTTTGAAACGTTTATATCCACCGAGTTCTCGCAATGCAACCCAACTTATTCCCAATTGTTCGCATTGGTTTTTGTTTTGTCGTGAAAGAGTCTCTGCAATAAATACATTTGTGTTGCGAGCAATAATTGCATCGGCGCTTTCGGGATTCCCTTTGCCCATAAGTTTGATTTCACATAAATATTCTTTGCTATTATTCAGCAAATAAAAATCAACTTCTCTATCCACCTTTTTACCTTTGTCTTTTACAAAATGCGAGGCATCATAATACTTTTCATCAACTTGGTACAATTTACATAGCGTCAACATTAGATATTTTTCTGTACTTTTGCCTGCTGTACTCCATAATCCACCACGCAAAGCAGCACGTTTAACTGCCAACGTATTGATAACAATCAAGCTTTCAGAAACATTCAAATCAACACTCACTCCTTTCATTTTGACAGTCAAAGTCAAGTCTATTTCTTTTTCCATTTCCACGAGCGACTGAATGCTATTGTAAAGCGATTCAAAATGTTCGTTTGCTGACTTGATTACAATATTTTTATTCAACCAAAAGTTTCTCTAAACTTTCGGCGCTTTCTATCGGATTATAAACTTCTCCATCTTTAAAACTATCATCAACAAATTCCAAAACAATCCAAAGCCAATATTCTCTTCCGTCCTCTTTCTGAATTTTAATGGGCTGTAAATGTGCGCCTGTGGTAAAAATTATTGGTATCATAACACTATTTTCTTTAAAAATTTCTCTTGTATTTTGGTAAACTGTTTTACACTTTCAAAAAATTCATCCAATTCCTGGTAGTTTTTAAAAATGTATTCTTCTTTGATTTTGTGAAATGGATTTATATTTACTTCCTTATCGAATTTTGCTCTTTTGTCTTCTTCGGATCCGCATCTTGTAAGAAGCTATATAAAAGCGGCTTATTTTCACATTTTCTTTGCCTGCCGATGGCTGATACGATTTCACGACGAACTCCTGTATCTGTTTCATGCTGATAAAGCGTGTATAAACTTTTCACATCGGATTTTCCATTGAGCTTACCGATATTTTTTACTGCATTCAAGCGAACTTGTGCATGATTGTGTTTCAAAAGATGATACAGAAATTGGGCGTCAAAATCATTCGGAAGTTGTCCTAAATTCTCAAGAATAAAATTAATACTTCCAACATCCCGCTGTACCTCTATCAGTTTAGCAATATCGCCATTAGCATTGTGTTTCAGTTCTGTGATATATTCTTTTGTTAGCATCGTCGATTTGTATTTTTTGAGTGCGAAGATACAATTTTTCATACAGTTTCTATGCCGACGTGGAAACTTTCCGGTTCATGCTGCCGCTGTTATCCGAGATTGTCGAGAACATTGTTCCGTCGGAAATGAAGGATAAAAACAGGCCTACGCGGTCAAAAACGGCGTTGACCGAACGAACGGCTAATACTACTAAAACGTTCATTTATCTATTATTTAATCAATTAATACGTTTGAATTCTTTTTTGAGAGGTACATAGTCGAAAAAAACATACATGTGATTTTTTCTATCTCATGTGAAATGGATTTCATCTCACGTGAGTTGAATCCTGTCTCACGTGTGATTTTTCAATTCCTCTCATGAAAAGAATCCTATTTCACGTGAGATTGCTTTCATCTCTTGTGAGACAGAAGTTATAAATCAATTTATAGGTTTCATAAATCGATTTATGACTTTCATCACACGTGTGATTTTTTCCATCTCATCTATGTTTTCCGCCGTTTTTTGAAAAAAGGTCTACTATTCTCATTCAGTCCTCCCCGTTCGTTGCAAACGGGAAGCGGGGTCAGTAACGTTGTTTTTATACCCTTGCGTTCCGACGGGAGGCCTACGCCTACTGCATGGGACAGCTAATCAGGGATGCCCTCAAAAGTGAAAAGATAACACAGGAGGAACTCGCCAACCGCATAGGGCAATGTCGTTCGGTGAAAGATTAAATAGATCTTTCAGCCGTAGGCGTCTTCCTTCAAGAAAGAGAAAGAGAAAGATAATTAGGGGGGGGGAAGTCTCCCCCTCGCTTCAGCCCGCCGTTGGCGGTCTTCCGCTACCCCCTCTGCGGGGCTCTGCCCCGCAACGCCCCGTCCGGTACTCCATGACGTCACGACACCCCCTCGCCTTACGAGTTACAAGTTACAAGCAATTTCGCCGCAGGCGAATAACCTCATTTCCACCTGATTTTAACAACAAAACAACCTCAGTAGCCCGGATAACAACATATACGGGAACCTTATTACCTCCTTGTTTGGCGACAACCGCGCAAGTCGCGTAGCGACGTAGTCTTGATTGGGTGGATTCATCCACCTGGCATAATGCCCCGCAACGCGCACCCTGGTGGCTGACTAAAAAGTCGGTATTTCCCAAAAATATTCTGTCTACAAGCTCTGTGAGTGGGGTGAAATTTGCTTTTTGAGGCTTTTTCGTCAGCCTCTTTATGGGTAGGTCGCTTGAAACGACATCTCACGACCCTTTCGTTGGAGTGCCCACAACCCGCAAGGGTTGAATATGAATAACCTCGTGCAAGGCGTAGCCGCAGCTCGGGGAAATAGCCCTGAGACGAACTTGCACTAAACACTAATCGCTGTCTTTCGGGGCGTTGCGGGGCAGAGCCCCGCAGAGGGGGTAGCGGAAGACCGCGTAGCGGGCTGAAGCGAGGGGGAGACTTCCCCCCCCC
>JAIRTG010000200.1 GCA_031255055.1 Prevotellaceae bacterium | reverse complement strand
TCGCCTTAGTGCGGATCGATACACTGTCTCTCACCCCGAGCTGCGGCTATTTGTCCGAACTGTGATTCTTGTGATTCGGATTGATTTATGTGATGGAGATCCCCACGCGAATATCCGCGGTGCTGATACGGGAATATCCGAGGTGTGACAACGGGCGTTATCGAGGCGCGATCCTTAGAAGGGTCTGAAAATCGGGACGGGGCGTTGCGGGGCCGAGCCCCGCAGAGGGGGTAGCGGAAGACCGCCGAAGGCGGGCTGAAGCGAGGGGGAGACTTCCCCCCCCTACGTATATTTCTCTTTCTTTAAGGAAGACCGTAACTTTAACCTATTTGAACAATTGTTCTATACGTTCTTTATAATGTTCTTCCAGCACATTTCGTTTCGTTTTCAGGGTCGGCGATAAAAATCCGTTTTGCATTGTCCATTCATCAGACACAAGCCGGTAGCGACGGATTTGTTCGTAATCGCCGAAATGGCTGTTGTATTTGTCGACCTCTTTTTTGAAACGCTCTTTTACAACCGGATTCTCAATCGTTTCTTCCTTTGTCGTAAACTTTATATTGTGTCTTTCGCACCAGCCTTTCAGAAACGTAAAGTCGGGTGAAATCAGCGCTGCCGCAAATTTGCGGTTTTCGCCCAAAACAATCATGTTTTCGATAAAGGGCGATTCGGAAAATTTGCTCTCGATGACGGCGGGATTTACGTATTTCCCGAATGAGGTCTTGAAAATGTTTTTTAACCGACCTGTAATAACCAGTAAGTTATGTTCGGTAAGTCTGCCCGTATCGCCTGTATGAAACCATCCTTCCCGGTCGATCACTTCTTTGGTCAATTCGGGGTCTTTGTAGTATCCGAGCATGATGTTGTGTCCGCGACACAATACCTCGTCTCGCTCGCCTAACTTGATTTCTACGCCCGGTAGCGCAGGCCCAACTGTCCCGAATTGACGACCGTGTTTCCCGCGTCGGCTTACGGCAATCACAGGAGAGGTCTCGCTCAAGCCGTAGCCTTCAAAAACGGGCATCCCGATTGCCGAGAAAAATGACGCGATATGCGGCTGAATCGCCGAACCTCCCGATACAACAATGTCGAAATTGCCGCCGATAGCGGTACGCCATTTTGAATAGATCAGCTTGTCGGCTATCTTCAGACGGAGGCTGTACCAGGCACTCATCCCTTCGAGCTGGTAGGTTGTGGCCAGGTTGAAAGCCCAATAGTATAGCGTACGTTGGATGCCTTTCATCGTTTTTCCTGCCTGTCGGAGTTTGTCGTATATCTTTTCCAGCAAACGGGGGACGCATGTCATCATCGTGGGGTTGACTTCTTTTATATTTTCCGAAATCGTACCCAAGCTTTCGGCATAATAGACCGACATGCCCAGGTAGTGGTAAAGATAGACCAGTACACGCTCGTATGCGTGGCAAATCGGGAGAAAGCTCAGGGCTTTGTCGTTCCATTTGGCGGGTATCATGGCGACGCCTTTGAAGTTGTTCACGATATTGCTGTGCGAAAGCATCACGCCTTTTTGTTTTCCGGTTGTTCCCGAAGTATAGATGATGCTTGCCATATCGTGTTCGTCAATCGAGGCTTTTATGTTGGCGAGTTTTTTGGGTTGCGGATTTTCTCTGCCCAATCGAATCAGTTCATCCAGGTGGTTATATCCGTCGCCCTCGTCGTTGAATGTATAGATATGTTCCAGCGTTGTCACTTCGGGCAGGATGGGCTGCAACCGGTTGCGGAGATTTTTCCCTTCGATAAATATAATTTTCATTTCGGCATGGTTCAGGATATGCCTGTAATCGTCCTGACTGATGGTCGGATAGACAGGCACGGAGATAGCGCCCATTTGCATCGCCGCAAAATCGATCATGTTCCACTCGGGACGGTTGCCGCTCACAATGCCGACTCTGTCGCCCGGCTTTACGCCTATTTTCATCATGCCGTATGTGATGGCATTTGTCAATTCGGCATATTCTCGAATACCGAATTTCCGCCACTCGCCGTTGCGCTTACAGGCAAGGGCCGCTTCTTGATTGGGATATTTTTCCAGATAATTATCCAGTAAATCGTATAATCTTTTTACTTCCATCTTTATTCTTTTTTTGTATAAAACGTGTAATCGGAGACCCTCAATTTGTCCCTCAAATTTTCAAAACTGCCGTGCAAAAGTAGGCAAATATTTTGATTGGTGATTGGTGAGTGATTAGCGACAAGTAGGCTGTTAAGGTAATGTGATTGAAAATAGTGATTCGTGACAAACTCGCCGAGTTTAATCGCAAAGGACGCTAACCGTCATCGCAAAGAGCGCAAGGAAGATGTTCGACAATTGACGATAGTCAGCAGGATTGCCGCCAATCGCTAAGCGCTAAACATGAATCGCGAATCGCTCACGATTAATCATTATTTTTTCTTCTTTTTAAGTATTTTTTTTAAAGGCGCTTGCGGGATTGAAAAAATACACCTACTTTCGCAACCGATTTGAAACACAAGTGAAAAGTAATGATATTTTCATCTCGAAACAAAAGTGCAATTATCTTAAACACTACGTTCGGAGTATGCGGCGTTGTCGGATGCTCTCTCGTAAACAACATACCTAACAAATTAAATTATCGTATGAAAACAAACATTTGGACTTTATTTTTCTTTATTGCGATGTCATTCACAGCATGCGGAAGCTCGTCCGACCCTTTGGGCATCGCCGAAAAATTTGCAAAAGCGTATTTCAATGTCGACTATGACACTTGCAACAAGTTGATGGACGGCGATGAATTTACTCCATCGAACGAGATGTCTTCGATGGAAAAGTCGATGATCAAGGCCATGAAAAAAGAAGCTAAACAGATGCAGTATGTCTTCGCACTCGACAAGGAAAATACCTACGTCAGAGAGGATTTTGCGTATGTGTATTTCATCATTACATCAGCCGTAGAACCCGGCTTTGAGGAAATGATCGAGGTGAAACTCGAAAAAGAAGATACCGCAGGCTGGTATGTGGCCGACTATTTTGACTTGGACTGATGCGGAATGATAAAAAAATAATACACAATTGTTATGAAGAAGTTTATTATTACAGTTGCCGTTCTGATTTTTACGGGTTTTGCGCCGGTGTGTGGACAACAGGGGTTGATCAATAAGCTGAGCAAGGAACTGGAAAAGATGAACCAACAGTTGGACGAGTTCGGTAAGAAACTGAGTGAAGTCGACGGCATACGCCTGAAAGAAACATCGGCGACACCGCCGGTATTGTTTATACTGGACAATGTAGGATTGGGTTGTTTGACGTTCGGCATGTCGTTTGCCGAGCTGCCGGAAAAGTGCGCCGGTCTGTACGACCGATATGAAAAAGTGGTGATCGAGGATGAAATGGATGGAGATTATACGTTGTATGACTTTTATTTGGGCGAGGAAAAAATGCTAACGGCGCCCGCATACAAAAATACAATATCCGGCATCACGGCCTATTCGACCAATGTTTCTACCACCGAAGGTGTGTGTCCCGGCATGTCGATATCGAAGATACTCCAGCTCGACGGTGTGGACGGGAGCTATCACGAAGGGTTCGGCCTAATTCACAAAGCGTATTTTATCGACTTTGGCGGCTATGAAAGTCTGACGGAGCAGGGCGAAAAGGCTTTTAACGACGCTTACCTGGAGGGTACCGATGTGAAACCGGTCAAGGGTTACTTCAAAGCAAATGCAAGGGTTGTTTCAATATCAATGGGTGAATGAGCTGTACACCCAATTACGAAAGTGACCGTCAATAAAAAGTCGGTCGGAAGATTTAAGGGCGTCTCTTGGGACGCCTTTTTACATAAAAAAAGCCATCCGGTTTTAGTTCCGAATGGCTTTTCCTATTATTATTTTCAAACTCTATAAATGCTCCGCAATTTCCAACGTGTCGGAAGCAATCATATATTCTTCGTCGGTCGGAATCACAACCACTTTTACCGTTGATTCGGGTGCGCTGATCAGCGTTTCTTTTCCTCTAACAGTGTTTAGTTCCGCATCGACCTTCATACCCATAAAACTCAGTTCGTCGCACACTTTTTGGCGCGTACTCGTCTGATTTTCGCCAACGCCGCCTGTGAAAACAATCACATCAACACCATTCAGCGCGGCAATATAAGCGCCGATGTATTTTTTGATGCGATATTCGTACATGTTCAATGCCAGCGCTGCTTTTTCGTCGCCGTTGGCAATGGCGTTTTCGATGTCGCGCATGTCGGACGAAATGCCCGAAATGCCAAGTACGCCGCTGTGTTTGTTGAAAATGGTCGAAAGGCCTTTTGAACCAATCATCTCTTTGTCGAGCAGAAACGTGGCTACGCCTAAATCAACATCGCCCGACCGTGTACCCATCATCAACCCTTCGAGAGGGGTGAATCCCATTGAGGTATCGATCGACCGTCCGTTTTCGATGGCGGTGATCGATGCGCCGTTGCCGATGTGGGCGGTGATTATTTTGGTGTTGTGATAGTCCAGTCCCAAAAAGTCGCAGGCACGCTTTGATACGTACCGGTGACTTGTTCCGTGAAAGCCGTATCGGCGGATGCCGTATTTTACATATAGCGAATGGGGGATGCCATACAGATAAGCATGTTCGGGCATTGTTTGATGAAACGCCGTGTCGAACACCGCTACTTGCGGTATGTCGGGCAACAACTCTTCTATCGCGTGAATCCCCGCCAGATTCGGCGGATTGTGTAACGGCGCTATTTCGATACACTCTTCTATTTTTTTGATAACTTCGTCGGTAATCAGTACGCTCGAATTAAATTTTTCGCCTCCGTGAACCACCCTGTGTCCTACGGCATTGATTTCTTCCATCGATTTGATTGCACCGTGTTCGTCGCTTGTCAAGACGCCCAGTATATATTCAACCGCCGTTTGATGTTCAAGTACCTCGCCTTCCAGTATCACTTTTTGTCCGTCTTTGCGCGTATGCTTCAGGAACGAACCTTTCATACCGATTTTTTCGACGCCTCCCGAACCGAGTTCGGTTTTGGTATCCATGTCAAGCAGTTTATATTTGACGGACGAGCTTCCGCAATTTAATACCAATATTTTCATAAATTCTTCTTTCCTCCTATTTTACAATGTTACCCGATCGGTCGTAGGTATAAAATCCTTTTCCTGTTCTTTTTCCGAATTGTTTGGCGCGATAGAGGCGCAACAGGATGGGAGATGGTTTGTATTTCAGGTGTCCGTATTCGTTGTAAAGATTTTCCAACAGTTTCACCACCTTTTCGATCCCCATTTGGTCGGCGATTCTGAATACGCCCAATCGGTGTCCGAATCCGCCGGTGAGCACCCGGTCGATATCTTCAACGGTTGCGATTCCTTCCATCAGCATGGCGCAGGCCTCGTTGAGCTGTATCAGAAAGAGGCGGATGCTGATTAATCCGGAGGATTCTTTCACTTCGACAAACTCGTGATTGATGAGCTTGGCAAACAGGCATACTTTCTCGAAAGCGCTGTCGGAGGTATACAGTCCTCTGACGATTTCGATGATTTGTGCGCCCGGAACGTTTGAAAGGAAATGAAGACCGATGCAACGTTCTTTGTGATTGAGTTCCGACGCAAGGTCGGTAACAACAACGGTCGAAGCGTTTGAAGCAATGACGGCATCGGGAGTCAGCATTTTTTCGAGTTCGTTAAAGACTTCTTTTCGCCGGTTGACGCCTCTTTCACCAGTGTTTTCGTCGTAGCGGATGGCTTCTATTGCAAAGTCGCATCCGCTGAAATCCTTATATTCTTTGGTACCTTTGATACGTCCGAGAATAATTTTCTTTTCATTTTGCGTCAGTCCCCAATTGGCGATTTTTGTATCGAGTTTTTCCTCGATGCGTGCGAAAGCGTTCGTTATTTTTTCTTCGGTAGGTTCCAAAAAAACAACTTCGATACCGCTCGAAGCTGCAATTGTGGCAATGACACTTCCTTCTTTTCCGCAACCGACGACGCCGATTTTAGAAAACAGGTTTTTCTTTCTTTTTCGTTTGTGTAGACCGTATTTTTCAATAGGTTCGATGATAGGCGCTGCCATTTTATTGTATGATATTACGTTTAAAAACGGTTGATGACAGTTTCAAATGGCCTGATTAGCCGTGATGGCTATCATGTGATAGATGTCTTCGACAGAGCAGCCGCGCGACAGGTCGTTGATCGGAGCGGCGATACCCTGCATCACGGGGCCGATAGCTTTTGCGCCCGAAAAACGTTCGACCATTTTGTATCCGATATTTCCGGCCTGCAGGTCGGGAAAAATCAACACATTAGCGTTTCCTGCGATAGGGCTTCCGGGCGCTTTACTTGCGCCCACTTTCGGAACGATTGCCGCATCGGCTTGCAGTTCGCCGTCGATCTGCATATCCGGCGCCATTAGCCGTGCTATTCGAGTTGCTTCTATCACTTTGTCGACAAGTTCATGTTTAGCGCTTCCTTTGGTAGAGAAGCTCAGCATGGCGATTTTGGGTTCGAAGCCTCCGATCGTCCGGGTTGTATTACCGGTGCAGACGGCAATTTGCGCCAATTCTTCGGCGGTCGGATTCGGATTGACGGCGCAATCGGAAAACACCAGCAGTCCGTTTTCGCCGTATTCTTTTTTCGGTGTGAATAGAAACAATGCGCCCGATACGACGCGGATTCCCGGCACTGTTTTGATGAGTTGGAAAGCCGGGCGTAGAACATTTCCGGTCGTATTTAGTGCGCCGGCGAGTTCACCGTCGGCGTCACCCGATTTAATCATCAGGCAAGCGAGATAGAGCGGGTCTTTCGCCAAATTTTCGGCATCCTCTTTAGTGAGGCCTTTATTTTTTCTTATTTCATAGAGCAAACCAGCATAAAAGCTCATTTTGAGCGATGTTTCGGGATTGACGATTACCGCTTTACCGATATGATTCAGTTTATGCTCATGTGCTATTTCGGCTATCTTTTTTTCATCGCCGATAAGGATCAGTTGGGCAATTTTTTCTTTTAAGATTTGATTTGCGGCAGTCAGCGTCCGAATTTCCGTACCTTCGGGCAGGACAATCCGACGGGGATTTGCTTTTGCACGTTCTCTTATTTGTTTTAATAAATCCATGATGTTTTTTTTAAAAAGGTGAAACAATAAACAGGTTTTAAACGATTTGCAAAGATACACGATTTAGCGAAAGCTGCAATTTCGGCCATACCGTTTCGAGCGAAAGATTTTCGGACGAATCGTCACAACTTTTCAATCGTATTTTATTGCAGATATTCTCTTTGAGACAGGGTGAATTTGTACGAATCGCATGGTGAATTTGTACAGATTCACCATCATTCATCATTCATCGTCTTCCTTGAAAGGAGAGAAAGAGAAAGAGAATTAGGGTGGGGGGGAAGTCTCCCCCTCGCTTCAGCCCGCCTGCGGCGGTCTTCCGCTACCCCCTCTGCGGGGCTCTGCCCCGCAACGCCCCGAAGATAGTGATTAGTGATTAGTGATTAGTGATTA
>JAIRTG010000144.1 GCA_031255055.1 Prevotellaceae bacterium | reverse complement strand
TAATCACTAATCACTAATCACTAATCACTGTCTTACGGGGCGTTGCGGGGCAGCGCCCCGCAGAGGGGGTAGCGGAAGACGCCGTAGGCGGCTGAAGCGAGGGGGAGACTTCCCCCCCTAAATCTCTTTCTCTATCTCTTTCTTCAAGGAAGACCGCACGGCGGACTGAAGCGAGGGGGAGACTCCCCCCCCCTAAATTTTCTCTTTATCTCCTTTCAAGGAAGACCGCCGTAGCAGATGTAGCGAGGGGGAGATTTCCCCCCCCCCTCCATCTCATTGTCTTTCTTAGTGATGAATGTCGTTCGTCGTGTTTAATCACGAATCACTAAACATTCATCTGCTTGAGCGGGTGGTCGAAGATTTGCGACCGTTGCTGTTGGTCTCCGATGAGCGGGTGGGCGAGGTATTGCTCGATTTTTCTCGCGTCCGGGTTGAATTGTTTCCTGTACTTTCTCTTCCGGTTTGGGACGATGAGGGATTTTTGCTTCGATTCGATGAGGAATTATTTTCCCGTATTGCCGGCTGTGTAGTCGAAGAACTGTTTCCGCCCGAAGAATAATGGATGTCTCCTCTTCCGTTACCGGTAGTTGTGTTGCCCGCAGGTCGATCGGGATTGTTCGGAACGTTTCCTCTCGGAGGCGTGGCGGTCGAAGGCGGACGGTGTCCCGGTCGGTTATTCCCGAATCCGGGTACGGGGATAGGTCGACCGTGAACAGGTCGTGACGCCGGTGGTGCATACGAGGGAACGTAATGATAGTCCTGCTCTTTGTAGAGATATTCATATCCGGTCAGATAGTCGTCCCAAAACTCCAACGCATATACGTCGTCGTTAGACATCCGGTATTGCAGCACTTCCTGTATGCCGTCTCTGGTCTGATTGACTGCCAATATACGTTCGGGGTAGCCTAAAAATTCGCTGACTTCGGCCTTTGTCATGCCGAATGTCAGTTGTTGTGCGCCTGTTGTTCTGAAGAAGGAACAGCCTGATATGGACGTAGCAATGAGTAGCAGGTAGATGGTTTTTTTCATGTCTGTAGTCTTTTAATATTTTAATAATTTCACTGTCTAAAACA
Source organism: Prevotellaceae bacterium (assembly GCA_031255055.1). Lineage (GTDB taxonomy): Bacteria > Bacteroidota > Bacteroidia > Bacteroidales > Paludibacteraceae > JAIRTG01. Next base: position 12,776 of record JAIRTG010000144.1, on the reverse strand, counting down.
AGTATCAGGCCGGTTTGTTTACTGCCGACGGCGAGGGGCTATGACGGACGACAGGAATGAATCGGGCGGCAGACAAAATGGTTCAGCCAGTTGGTGAAAAGCAGGTTGGCATGGCTGCGCCACCGAATAATCGGCGGATTGGCGGGGTTGTTATCTTTGTAGTAGTTCTGCGGCATTGCTATCGGAATATGTTTGTTTAAATCCCGTTTGTATTCAATGTCGAGCCTTTCGGGGGCGTATTCCGAATGGCCGGTGATGTAAAATTCGCGACCATTGCGTCCCATAACGATATATACGCCTGCTTGTGCTGAGGTTGATAGTAGTTTTAGTTCCGGATGTTTCAGAATGTCTTCCGCCCTCACTTCGGTGTACCGGCTGTGGGGAGCATGGAAAACGTCGTCGAATCCCCTGCATAGCGGATTCGACGGCTCGTCGGACGTATGCTCGAAGACGCCGGATAGCTTGTGGGCGAGTGTGTGTTTGGGTACTCCGAAGTGATGATAAAGTCCTGCTTGGGCTGCCCAGCAGATGTAGAGGCTCGACGTGACGTGCGATTTTGACCAGTCCATGATTGTTTTCAGTTCTTCCCAGTAGTTTACTTCTTCGAACGGCAGCAGCTCAACGGGTGCACCGGTGATAATCATGCCGTCGTAACTGTTTTGGCGGATGGTTGGAAATGTTTGGTAGAATGCCGTTAGGTGCTCTTCTGGCGTGTTTTTCGACTTGTGCGTTTCCATCCGTACAAAATCAAGCTTGATCTGCAGCGGCGAATTTGATAGCAAACGAATCAAATCGGCTTCGGTTGTTGTTTTGACCGGCATCAGGTTTACGATCGCAATGCTGACGGGTCGGACGCCTCGATTTAAGGCGTTTGTCGCATCCGTCACGACGATGTTTTCTTTGCGAAGTGTTTCGATGGCGGGTAGTTCCGCCGGTATTTTTATAGGCATTTTTTCAATGGGCTTTTCGCCGTCTTTGCAGGCATTTTTTCAATGGACTTTTCGGTCGAAATGAAGTTTACGGCGTCCTGTCTGCGGATTGTATTTGGAATACAGCGCTAAATAGCTTCGCTTTTCGGCGGCATGGTCGTGTTCGAGATAGTTGTGTAAAAATAGATTGACTTTGATCTGCAATAGAGTGGCGTCGGGATGTACCGCCCAGGCGTATTCTTGCGTAAACCCGACAGGCAGACTGGTGTCAATTTCGGGATATTCTTTCTGTAGTATTTCGGCAAATGTGCGGGGAGCGACTGTGTATTTTATCTCGCCGCGTGCCACCATTTCTACTAGTTCCAACGCTGTTTTATTGGGCGTTTCCACGATATGTATCGGATTCGCGATCTCGTCCGAAAGGTGCTCCAGCCGCATTTTGTGTGCGGAATGGGTCTGAATATGGATCGTGTCGTTTGACAGATCGTATTGGTCGCTGATAAAGGCTTTTTTTTCGTCGAGTATCCTTTTCCCCTGTACCAACACCGGATATGTTCGGAATATGGGGGCCGAAAAGCAGATCTTGTTTTCATACTGCGTTGTCACAGGCAGGATGTGGGCGATGAGATGGCATTTCCCTTGCCGCAGTTTTTTGATGGCTTTTTTTAGATCGGGTTCACACTCCAGTTTCAGTTCTACGTCCAGACTGTCGGCCAGGGCTTGCAGCATGGCTATCGAGGAATCGTCGGTTTGCAGATGTTGCTCATCGACCTCTTTCCGATTGATGATGGCTATCAGTTTATTGCCTTCTTGTACGCTGTTCCAATCGGGGATATTTCTGTAGATGTAGCTCAGCTCGAAAACGATAAGACCCAGTAGCGTCAGCACACAGGCCGATAGAATTATTTTTGACGATAGGGGTACGTTCTCCCAATTAATGTTCATCTGTCTTCGGTTTGTATGTTAATTATAGAAGTTCCACGACAATCCGAGTCTGATATAACCCGGATTCATCGGATAGTAGGGCATTGAGAAATAGGCGCCTTTCATAAACAGGTTGTTGATGTGCTGGTATTGCGCAAAAAAACGGACTTGCTTCAAATGGAAGTTCAAATAGGCATTCATCACCGGATAGTTGCCGATTTTTACTTCGTTTTGTGTGTAAAACTGTCCTGTGGCCGGCATGTACTTCGGTGCATAGTAGGCCGAATGGTACCTCACGTCGACTCCGGCCTGAATGCTGAGTACCTTGAACCACAAGTCGTGGTAGTAGATGTTGTGATAGAGCGCAATGGCGGGCAACGGCAGGGCGTCGGACGAGGAGGCTTGGTAAATGGCTTGATTGTCTATCCCGAATCTGCCGAAGCGGAAGTCTTTTTTCAGGTTGACGGCGAATACTTGAATGTTTCCCGAATGTTGTACCGGCATTGCATCGTTGTTGAAATAGACATAATTGGTGATGTTTTCGACGGATACATCTAGCGACAAACGTCTTGTCGGGACAGAGAATGTGCCGCCGACGTGCGTCCTGAGAATTTTGTCGAAACGGTTATCCCACCGGAAATGGTTTGAATAATACCGTTTCAGGAAGTACGAGGGTTCGTCGGCGCTCATAAAGCCGTTGGCTTCGAGGCTTATGCTGTCGTTCCACAGGTTGAAATAACCGCCTATGGTTCCTTTGAGCAGGAAATCGCCCAGTTTGTAGCCGGTCAGGTTTATTTCGCCCGAAATGTTGTAGCGGAATATCCGTCCCTGCTGTTTCGACAGGATGCCGCCGATTTTTGTATTTGAAATCGTTTCGTGTCGCAACACGGTATCGACTTCGTTTTTGTAGGTATATTGTTGTGTTTCGTTCGAGATATAAGCCGTCAGACCGAATCGCATCCATTTGTTGAACTCTTCGGCCATGCTCACCGAAAATATGTTTGTTATCGACTGCATGGCGGTGGTATCTTGTGTTTTGTTGTGGTAGCTGTGTTGATAAAACAGTGTATCGAGTTGCGGTTCGTCGAAGCGTTTGCGGTAGTCGTCATACGAAACGGTGTGCGTAAAGCGCGTTACAGGGACGTGTTCCATGTAGACGGAATCTTCGTTGACCCGCACTTCTCTGTCGAATCCGATTGTGTATTGATGATTGTAGAAAACCTGTGCTCTCGACAATCCTGCTCGTCCCAACGTATTTGTTTCGATGTCTTGCGGTTCTACTTTTACCGCGTTTTCGGGATTGGTAATCGCCGTCATGTCCCGAATCCCCCCGTTTTCGATATTGTTCAGATTATTGAAAAAGACGCCTCCGCGTGCGTTGTATCTTCTGCCGTCGTAACTGCCGAAGAGATTTGCCGCGATGCGTCTGGCCTGCTGGTTTTTGTATTCGCCGATGGCGTATAAATAGTCGATATTGGTTCCGAAGTTCAATCGTTTATTGAAGTTCGCTGCAAACAGAAAATTGATGTTTTCCTGTTTCTGATGCGTGGTACCGGCGTTTCTGTATTCGATAAAGCTATAGGGTGTTTTTGTGTTGTAGAATGTCGCGTTACGGATGTCTTTCACAAAAGGGTAATAAGGTGTGAAAAAGAGGAAGTCCGCGTTTCCGGGGCGGTCGAAATAGATTTTCGATTCGATGGGCGAAAGCATGTTTCCGTTGTCTGCGTTCGCTATGCTGAAGCGGTTGATCGGGTCGTTGTTGAAATAATTGAGATAGGCGGTGTCGACAGGAATGGAATCGGCAACAGCAACACTTTCGGTACCCGATATTTTCCATGTTTTCACGTAATGCTGTGCCGAAACAATGTTTCGACACAGCATCAGGACAATACAAAACAAAATACAGTATGAAATTTTTTTCAAAATGAAGTTTTGATAAGTAATCTTGCGGGTGTGTTAAACCGCAAATCGGCTGCAAAGATAAAAAAAATCAAAAGCCTGTTGAACGCTATTTTGTTATAAAAATAAAAACAAAAACAAACCGTCTCCGTATTCGGACTATTCGGGCTGCGACGGTTTTGTTTTTTCGGGTTTCAAAATAATGCCGAGACTCTTTCTGCTGTCAATTTTAACCACAATCGGACTTTCAAAGCGGACATGCCGTATAAATTCGGTCTCGTGAACAGCTTGCTGTTTATTCAGGAAATCGACGTCGTATGTTCCGTCGTTGTTAAACGGATTGATGGTGAAATACGAAACGCCCAGTGAAGTCAGGTTTTGGAAAAAGTGCGTCCCCTGACTTGGGTCGATGCGATAATGCGACAGGCCCGATTCGATAATTGTTTTCGCATTGCTGATATGCTGCCATTTCACAGGTACGCCCAACCAGGGGTCGCTTGAACCCCAGCGTCCCGGTCCAACCAGTATATAATGTCGGTCTTCTGCCTGCAGGCGCTTGTTGACAGCGTCGATTTCATCTTTTATCAACTCCGTTTTCGATGCGTTGAAGCTTTCGGGCTTGACGTATACAATGTCGCAGACATCGTTTACAATGCCGTGTCCCAAAGCGTTTTTAGACTTGATGATGGTTGCCTGCTCGCCGACGGCTTCAATGTCTTCGGTAATGACATCTTTATTGTCGACAATCGGGCGGATTTGAAGCAGATAAAAAGCGTGCTGTTTGTTGTTTGAATAATCCAGATTGACGGCAAATTCTATTTCTATCGGTCGCCCCATCTCCGCCTGCGCGGTTACGAGTATGTTTTTCAGTATCTCGGCCAATGGAAATGTGTTATGCTGCAGGATATTTGCAAATGTGATGACTTTCCGTCCGCCGTCGTACAGGCCGTCATAAATCGTCTCGTCGGCAAGTACGTATGTGGATGCGATATATTTCAGCGTTCCGTCTTTCATTGCATCCTGCACATTTATTTTCAAAAGGTTGAATCCGTCATCCAGTTGCGGACTGAAATCAATCCGATGCATGTCCAGCGCATTGAAATAAGTCTGGGTTTCTTTCATGGCTAAATCGACCGTGCTTGTCTGCAGTACGTTATTCGGATGGCCGGGAGAAAACCGGAGGCTCTGTCCGCCGTCAACAATGTATTTACCGAGTCCCATAGCGATGTTCGCAACGCCTTCTTCGGATTTTTCGGCGCCGAGCGGGTAGTAATTGAGCGAACGCGCAACCCCCGAAAACGAAGGATAATACCTGTTTTCGTACTGACTTCCGCATATTTCCTGAAGCACAATCGCCATTTTCTCTTCATCAATAAGGTTGTGCGTGGCCATCATATACGACTTACTGCTCCGGAAATAGACCGACGCATACACCGCTTTTATCGCTTTCAGAATCAGTTCGAGCATTTGCTTTTTATTGCCTTCGATGGACGGAATCATATAAGTCGAATAAATGCCGGCAAACGGCTGATAATGCGAATCCTCGAGCAGGCTCGACGAGCGTATTGCAATCGGTTTGTCAACAACGGTGATAAACGCATACAGGTCGGCACGCAGGCTTTGGGGCAATTTGGCGTTCAGGAAATGATTTAAAATCTCCTCATCGCTTTTGTCGGACAATGCAATGCCGTACAGGTTGTTTTTCTCAATGAACTCGGAAAAAACATCGGTACAGATAACCACTGTTTTCGGAATTTTCACCTGAGTACGGGTGAATTTCTCAAACAGGTCGTTGCGGGTTATCATCGCATCGACAAATGCCAGACCGCGTCCTTTTCCTCCGAGCGAACCGGCGCCGATACGGGTAAAGTTGGAATACTGGTCGAACCTGTCGCGGTGAAAAGTCGCCACAATTCCGCTGTGGCGCTTTTTGCGGTAATAGTCGATGGCATCGTAAATAATTTTCCGTCCCAGTCCCAGTTCTTCCGTCGAATAGGTTTCATGGTGGACGTCTTTTAAAAATTCCGCCAGCGGAAACATCGCCCGCGAATAGAGCCACCTCGATATATTGTTGCGCGACACATGGTAAGCCAGGCAATCGTCGCTGATTTCAAAAATAATACTTTGCAGTCCCCGCAGGTTATGTATTCGGGCTTCGACCTCTTTGGTCAGCGGATGGATAAACACAAAATCGCCGAACCCGAAATTATTCGTAATGATTTTACGCAGGTCGTACACAAACGTTTTGGAGTTTTTATTCAGGAAAGCCGCTTTTACCTTGTCGGCGTAACTGTGGTTCGAGTCGTCGGACGACTCTACAATCAGTGGAATGAAATCATCGTTATTCCGTATTTCACGACAGAGTTCAATACCCGCGCGGTCGATTTTCACGCCGTTTTTCTTGTAGCTGGCATCGGTGATAACGCCGAGCATATTATGTTTATATTTTTTATAAATGCCCGTTGCCTCTTCGTAATTGCGGGCCAGCAGAATTTTCGGGCGACCGCGCATACGGAGCATTTGCTCGTGTTCGTTCAATGCTTCGGTCATGAACGAACGCGACTGGGTAAACACAAACTTATACAGGCGTGGAATAATCGACGAATAAAAACGGACGGAATCTTCCACAAACAGAATAACCTGCACACCCACAGAGTTGACATCCTCTTCCACATTCATTTTATCCTCAATCAGCTTGATGATTGCCAGCAGAATTTCGGAATTGCCCAGCCAACTGAAAACATAGTCGATTGCGCTTAAATCCTCGTTTTCGATCCGTTTTGAAACCGATTTGGAGAAAGGCGTAAGAACGACAATCGGGATGTCGGGATATTCTTTTTTCACCTCCTTTGCCCATTCAAAAGGATTGATACTGTCGCCGCTCGGCATTGATATAATCAGGTCATAATGATGCTCGCTGAGTTCCTTATTAGCTTCCTCGATGCGCGAAACAAGTGTGAAGCGGGGCGGATACCGCAAATTCAACTCGGTATACTCATTGAATATCTGTTCGTCTATCCGTCCGTCCTCTTCGAGTCCGAAAACGTCATACTTGCTCGCATACAACAGGACATTATAAATCCGGTGTGTCATCAATTGAGCAAAGGAAGTGTCTTTCTTGTAATAATTTTTAATGTCGGGAATTTTCATTTCATGATGATTGTTAAATAAATTTTTTCAGCCGCTAAAAGTACTAAAAAATCGGGAACGCGAAAAGATTATTTAATCATGGCAGGCGAAAGAGGGCGTGTCACACAAATCACCGCTCGGACAATGACAGGCAACCTTACCGGCACAAAAAAAACGACAGGAAACCCGATAAGTCCGAAGACTTTCGTCGGATTCCTGTCGACAAACAACAAAAATATGAAAGTGAAAGTCTATCTACTTTATTCGTTTTATTGTGATAATTTTCACATCTTCCATCGGACGGTCCATTGGGTTTGTGGCCACTTCCGAAATTTTATCAACGACGTCAAGTCCTTCAATCACTTCGCCGAAAACGGTATAATCTCCGTCCAGATGTGGCGTTCCGCCGATTGTTGTATAAGCAGTCCGCTGTTCGTCGTTCAAGGTGTACGATGCGCCGGATGCTGTAATTTCCAGTTCCACTTCGGCAACAAGTTCATTTTGAAGTGCGCTTAACTTTTCCATATCGCCCGCTTGTTGCATAGCCGCAATCTCATCCTGCATTGCAGATACCTTTTGGTTGAACAATTGCATCATCGCTTTTTGTTTCATGCTTTCTTCAATCGTCAAGATGTCATCATACACTTGCCCTTCAACGATGTAGAACTGGCATCCCGATGACGCTTTTTCCGGATTCACCTGGTCGCCTTGACGGGCGGCGGCCAAAGCTCCCTTTTTATGAAAATGTTTCGGATAAACAAATTCGGCCGGAATCGTGTAGCCGACGCCGCCACTTCCCAGATTTGCGTCTTTCGACGCATTTTTACTTTCGGGGTCGCCCGCCTGAATCATAAAATCCTTTATCACGCGATGGAACAAAACACCATCATACGTTCCGTTCTCCACCAGTTTAATAAAATTATCACGATGAAGCGGCGTGTCATCATACAACTTTACGACTATATCGCCGTAATTTGTTTCCATTTTAAATTCGGGTTCAGCGGCGCTATGCGCGTTCTTGCAGGCAACGGCCGCAACCGACAGCATGGATGCAATCAAAAGTGGTTTCACAAAAATCTTCTTCATATATATAGCTTTTAAAAATCTTCACAAAAGTAATCTTTTTCACATAATAACCGCATGTTTGATAGATTTATTATACATCTTTGATAGCATCGTTCACATCTTAACGTTGGATAAAAAGCTATAAAACATATCAGATTTATATTTTCTTTTTTATACTTTTGCGGGTAATTTATTGAATTGATACGGTTTTACTTATAGTTTCACATTCACGCCGTTTTTCCCCAATTTCATAATTATAAGAAGGTTTGTGATAATATTATTGTCTTTATGAACATAGAATTAAGTGAACAGGAACAGTTTAGACGCCAAAGTTTAAACGAGTTAAGAAAAATGGGCATCGACCCCTATCCGGCAGCACTTTACCCCGCCGACGCCTTTTCCACCGACATAAAAAACAATTTCAAAGATGACAATTCAGGCCGTAAGGTTTGCGTAGCCGGTCGCATTATGAGTCGCCGGATCATGGGCAAAGCCTCCTTTGTCGAACTACAAGACTCAAAAGGACGGATACAGATATACATCAGTCGCGACGACATCAGCACGGACGAACAGCCCGAAATGTACAACATCGTGTTCAAAAAACTGCTGGACATCGGCGACTTTATCGGCATCAAAGGATTCGTTTTCCGTACACAAATGGGCGAAATAAGCATTCACGCCCAAGAACTTACCGTCCTCAGCAAATCACTTCGTCCGCTCCCCATTGTGAAATACAAAGACGGCATAGCCTACGACGCCTTTGAAGACCCCGAACAACGCTATCGTCGGCGATATGTCGATTTGATTGTAAACGACGGCGTGAAAGAACTATTTCTGAAACGAACCAAAATATACCAGTCGATGCGCAATTTTTTCGACAAATGCCACTACACGGAAGTAGAAACACCCGTACTGCAATCCATTCCCGGTGGCGCAGCCGCCCGACCGTTCATCACACATCACAATGCGCTCGACATGCCGCTCTACCTCCGCATCGCCAACGAACTTTACCTCAAACGACTTATCGTCGGAGGCTTTGAAGGAGTATACGAATTTTCAAAAAACTTCCGCAACGAAGGCATGGACCGCACACACAATCCCGAATTTACAGTGATGGAAATATACGTGGCATACAAAGACTACAACTGGATGATGGAATTTACAGAACAAATGATCGAACAAGTATGTCTGGATGTGAACGGCACAACAAAAGTAAAGGTCGGCGAACAAGAAATCGACTTCAAAGCGCCCTACAGACGTGTCACCATGATCGACGCAATCAAAGACCACACAGGCATCGACATTACGGGGATGGACGAAAAAGCATTGAGAAACGTATGCAAACAGTTGGACATCGAAGCGGACGAAACGATGGGAAAAGGAAAACTCATCGACGAAATTTTCGGAGAAAAATGCGAACATCAGTACATTCGGCCGACATTTATTACCGACTATCCGATCGAAATGAGTCCCCTGTGCAAACGGCACCGGAACAACCCCGAACTGACAGAACGTTTCGAATTGATGGTAAACGGAAAAGAATTGGCCAACGCCTACTCGGAACTAAACGATCCGGTCGACCAGTTGGAACGGTTTCAAGAACAGCTCAAACTAAGCGAAAAAGGCGACGACGAAGCCATGTTCATCGACATGGACTTTGTCCGGTCGCTCGAATACGGCATGCCCCCGACCTCGGGAATGGGTATCGGCATCGACCGTCTGGCAATGCTGATGACAGGTCGACAATCGATACAGGAAGTCTTATTCTTCCCTCAAATGAAACCCGAAAAACAACAGCCAAAAGACAGCAACGACAAATTCACAGCGCTGGGTATCCCCGAAGAATGGATCGAAACCATCCAAAAAACAGGCATCACCACAGTAAATGACCTAAAAAAGATAAATCCGAACAAATTCCATCAAGACATTTGCGGGCTGAACAAAAAAAACAAGTCAGGACTCAACAATCCGACAAAAGAAGACATTGCCAACTGGATCAAATCGGCCGAAAAAGCACAATAGATGCCATCCTGCCACAATCAACGAGGTTCTGCCTCAAATCCTTTTTTTGAAAAAAATATCCGTTTAACCTAAACCAAAAGCTTTTGAAGTTTTACCAACAAAAACACACAAAGCATGAATGAAGACTGTAAAATTGCTATAATCGGAGGAGGCAGTTGGGCAACCGCAATCGCAAAAATAGTACTCAACACCTGCGAAAGCATCAACTGGTACATGAGACGGATGGAACAGATAGACGAATTCATTCGTCAGCGAAAAAACCCGTCATACCTTTCCGGCGTAAAATTCGACACCGACCGCATCTTCTTCACCCCCGATATAAACAAACTGGTGCGCACTTCCGACGTATTGATATTCGCCGTTCCGTCGCCCTTTCTCAAAATGCACCTGAAAAAGCTGAAACGTACGCTGGACAAAAAAATCATCGTTTCGGCCATCAAAGGCATCGTACCAGACGAAAACATGATCATTTCCGACTACTTTGAACAAGTCTATAACGTTCCGAAAGGAAACATACTCGCACTGGCAGGCCCGTGTCACGCCGAAGAAGTGGCGCTCGAAAGACTCTCCTACCTGACCATCGGCTGCGACTCACGCGAACAGGCACGCAGTTTCGGAAACATTCTAAACGCACCCTTTGTCAGGACAGCCATCAGCGACGACATTTCAGGTATCGAATACGCCTCAGTGATGAAAAACATCTATTCGATCGCCGCCGGCATCTGCCACGGACTGAAATATGGAGACAACTTCCAGGCAGTACTGATTTCAAACGCCGTACAAGAAATGAGTCGGGTATGCAACGCCATCAGCCCGATGCCCCGCGACATCAAAGAATCCGCCTATTTGGGCGACTTGCTCGTCACGGCATACTCCAAATTCAGCCGCAACAGGCTCTTCGGCTCCATGATCGGTAAAGGCTACTCGGTCAAGACCGCCCAACTCGAAATGGAAATGATAGCCGAAGGCTACTATGCCACCAAGTGCATTCACGAAATCAACGAAAAATACCACGTAAACATGCCCATCATCGACGCCGTTTACGACATTCTCTACAACCGCATCTCGCCCACGCTGGCAATCGGGCGGCTGACCGAAAAACTGCAATAAAAACAACCGATAGCCATATCGGAACTCAATTAATAACAACAAACCCCCATTCAACATTTTATGGACAACATTAAATTAGATGTAAGTAAAGCGTTAGGTTTCATCACCCAATCGGCCGTTGACGCCGGCAAGCAAGTGGCCGAAAACGCAAACAAACGTTTGGAAAACGGCAGCGGCAAAGGGAACGACTTTTTAGGCTGGTTACACTTGCCGTCGTCCATCGACAGCGGTCGGTTGGCCGACATCGAACAAGCGGCCGAACGACTGCGGAACAACTGCGAAATCGTAGTCATCATCGGCATCGGCGGCAGCTACTTAGGCGCCAAAGCCGTGATCGACGCCCTGTCGAACAGCTTCGACTGGTTGCAAACAAACAGGCGCCATCCCGTCATCGTATACGCGGGGCAAAACATCGGGGAAGACTATCTCTACGAATTGCAGGAACTGCTTCAAAACCGGAAATTCGGGATCATCTCCATCTCCAAATCGGGGACGACAACCGAACCGGCGCTTGCATTCCGTCTGTTAAAGACCCAGTTGGAAGCCCAACAAGGGAAAGCCGCCGGAAAGGACGCGATTATCTGTATCACCGACAAATCGAAAGGCGCACTTCGGACATTGGCGACCCAGGAAGGCTACAGCGCCTTTGTGATCGAAGACAACATCGGCGGTCGTTATTCCGTCCTGTCGCCAGTCGGGTTATTGCCGATAGCGGTAGCGGGGTTCGACATTCGCAAATTAGTAGAAGGCGCTCTCGGCATGGAAAAATCCTGCGGCTCAGCCATTCCTTACGACGAAAACATAGCCGCGCAATATGCCGTCGTTCGCAACGAATTATATCAATCGGGGAAAAAGATCGAGATACTGGTCAACTTCCAGCCCAAGTTGCACTACCTCTCCGAATGGTGGAAACAACTATATGGCGAGAGCGAAGGGAAAGAAAACCGCGGCATTTACCCCGCCTCCGTCGATTTCACCACCGACCTTCACTCGATGGGACAATGGATTCAGGAGGGCGAACGCACCATCTTTGAAACGATCATTTCGATAAAAGAGCCGAATCACACGAAGCTATTTCCGCACGACGAGGTCAATTTAGACGGTCTCAACTTTTTGGCGGGCAAGCGGATAGACGAAGTCAACAAGATGGCTCGGCTCGGCACGTTACTCGCGCACGTCGACGGCGGCGTTCCCAACCTGGAGATAGAGATACCCCGATTGAACGAGTACTATTTAGGTCAATTGCTCTACTTTTTCGAAAGGGCGTGCGGCATCAGCGGTTACATTTTAGATGTGAATCCGTTTGATCAGCCCGGAGTTGAGGCCTACAAGAAAAACATGTTTGCCCTGCTCGAAAAACCCGGCTATGAAGTCGAAACGGCAGCCATAAAAAAGCGTCTAATCACCAACCGTTAAACGTACGACAGCAGGGAGAAGGGTAGGGGAGGGAGTCTCCTCCTCGCTACAGCCACCTGCGGTCTTCCTTGAAAAGAGATAAAGAGAAAATTTAGGGGGGGGGAAGTCTCCCCCTCGCTACAGCCCGCCGTTGGCGGTCTTCCGCTACCCCCTCTGCGGGGCTCTGCCCCGCAACGCCCCGAAAGACAGTGATTAAATAGTGATTAGTCCCCCTCTATATTTTGTCAAGTGCAAAAAAAAGAATAACTCTCGGCGCAGCCATGCAACTACTATTCATAGCAG
>JAIRTG010000099.1 GCA_031255055.1 Prevotellaceae bacterium | reverse complement strand
TAAACCGTTTCCTCAAGGAAATAAATCATTTCTTGTAAGAAATAAACCATTTCTTATAAGAAATAAATCGTTTCTTATAAGAAATAAATCGTTTCTTGTAAGAAATAAATCATTTCTTGGCACTATCCCATTAAGTGTGTAAGTAGTAATAGTAGTTCGTGGTTCATAGCCTGATTCTATCGTCAAAAATAATGGCACATTTGATTGATGTGACTAAACATTCATCACTAAACACTGTCTTTCGGGGCGTTGCGGGGCAGAGCCCCGCAGAGGGGGTAGCGGAAGACGCCGTAGGCGGCTGAAGCGAGGGGGAGACTTCCCCCCCTACTTATCTTTATCTTCTTTCAAGGAAAACGCCGTAGCGGGCCGGATCGAGTGGGAGACTTTCCCCTACTACTTATCTTTATCTTCTTTCAAGAGGCTACCGGTGGATGAATCTACCGGCTATCGAGCCGGCGTCGCTACGCGACTTACATTGCCTACCTGACGGCACGAAACCTGATGGGGGTATTCCGGTTTCTACCAATATACCGACGGCACACGACGGGCCGTAAATCCTAAATGCGGATGTCTCGCCACAGGTGAATAACCTCGTTTCCACCTGATTTAAACTATAAAATAACCTCAGCGTAGGTACACTCGACTACATTTTTGGCGGGCGGGGAAGTCTCCCCTATGAATGGCAAAGAGTGATTAGCTGTTGTCCAACCAATCACTCTTCGTATCTATCGGCGATGTGCCTGTGGAAATCGTTTGGTGAATTAATCTTGTGTCGATTATTTGTTTACCTGAAACTTGTTGTCGCCATTCAATAGATAGTCGACAATTTGTTGTGCTGCCGCGATTCCTGCATTGATGTTTGCTTCGGCGGTTTGCGCTCCCATTTTCTTAGGTGTCGAGAAGTAGCGTGCCGCAAACTTTTCCTGCATTTCGGCATGGTTGCCCGGCAGAATATCGGTCACGTATTTGAAATCGAGACGGGCTTCCATGAATTTGACCATATCGGTTTCGTGTACAACTTCTTTGCGTGCCGTGTTTACCAAAATGCCGCCTTTGGGCATTTTTGACAACAAATCAAAATTAATCGACTGTTTTGTTTCGGCTGTTGCCGGAATGTGCAGCGAAACGATGTCGCAGGTTTCATACAATTCTTCCACCGAACGACACGGTTTCACACCGTCGTTTTCCATCACGCTTACAGGGGCGTATGCGTCGTAGGCATATAGTTCCATTCCGATACCTTTTGCAATGCGGGCTACATTCCGTCCCACATTGCCGTAGGCATGAATACCGAGCTTTTTCCCTTTTAATTCGGTGCCGGAAGCGCCATTGAAGAAATTACGTACCGCATAGATCAACAGTCCGAAAACCAGTTCGGCCACTGCGTTTGAATTTTGTCCGGGCGTGTTCATCACACAGATACCGGCATCGGTTGCGGCTTTCAGATCCACATTGTCGTAACCTGCTCCGGCACGAACAACAATTTTCAACTTTTTCGCAGCCGTAATCACTTCCGCATCCACCACATCGCTGCGGATAATCACTGCATCGGCGTCGGCAACAGCATCGAGTAACTGCTGTTTTTCTGTGTATTTTTCGAGCAGCGCCAACTCAAAACCGGCTGCTTCAACCACTTTCTTTATTCCGTCCACTGCTGTTTTAGCAAATGGCTTGTCGGTTGCAATCAGGACTTTCATATCAATTCGCTTCAATTTAGTGTTTACTTTCAAATTCTTGCATACATTCAACCAGCGCCTTGACGCTTTCGATTGGGCAGGCGTTATATGTAGAAGCGCGGAAACCGCCCACAGAACGGTGTCCTTTGATGCCAACCATTCCTTTTGATTTTGCAAATTCCATAAATTCGGCTTCTTTGTCTTTGTAACCTTCTGCCATTACAAAACAGATGTTCATCAGCGAACGGTCTTCTTTGGCTGCGGTTCCTACAAACATTTTGTTGCGGTCGATTTCGTTGTAGAGTAATTCGGCTTTTTCTTTATTGATTTTGTACATTGCTTCCAGTCCGCCGAGTTCTTTTATCCATTTCAGCGTTTCGTGCATCACAAAGATCGAAAATACCGGAGGCGTGTTGAACATGGAGCTGTCTTTGAGATGGGTGCGGTAATCAATCATAGTAGGCAGCGGACGATCTGTTTTTCCGAGAATGTCTTCACGTACAATGACAAAAGTGACACCGGCAGGGCCTACGTTTTTTTGCGCTCCGCCGTAGATCAACGCATATTTTGAAACATCAACCGGACGGCTCAAAATGTCGGACGACATATCGGCAACCAGATGTACAGGGCAGTCCATGTCTGTGTGGATTTCTGTTCCGTAAATGGTGTTATTGGTTGTGATATGGAAATAACTTGCGTCGGCGGGTATCGTGTAGTTTTTGGGGATATACGAATACGTTTTGTCTTCGGACGAAGCGACAATATCGACTTCTCCGAACAGTTTAGCTTCTTTGGTCGCTTTTTTCGCCCAAACGCCTGTTTGCAGGTAGGCCGCTTTTTTGCCCATCAGGTTGTATGGTACATACAAAAACTGGGTACTGGCGCCTCCGCCGAGGAAAATCACTCTGTAACCTTCGGGAATATTCAACAGTTCTTTCCAAAGTTCTTCCGTTTCTTTCATAATGCGTTCCCAGCCCGGGGTACGGTGTGAGATTTCTAAAATACCGATGCCTGTACCGTCAAAATTTTTGATTGCTTCGATGCCCGATTCGATAACCGGTTTGGGCAAAACACATGGTCCTGCATTAAAATTGTGCTTTTTCATATTTGTGTGTTTTTGGGATTAAGATAATGATGTTTTAATTTGAACGCAAATGTACATGTTTTTCGATGAATCCCAACTGCGAGAATAGCAATTTGTCGGGAAAACGCGCCGAAAATTAATATTAGTTGGGTGTTTATGACAAAATGTTTGAAAAATGCTTTATATTAACAGTTTTGTGGCCGTTTTGGAGGTAATTGATTGATATTTATTAATGGGTAAAATGATACTTCGGAAAATACGTACATTCGCAGCGAAAATGGCGTATTCAATTGTATCCGGGATGAAAGATTTTCTCAAGGGAATCAACCGGCGGACAGGAAGTGTTTGTAAAATTGTGTTGTCGTCGTATTCATTCAAACCTGAGTAGGTAAAAGAATTACAAGTCCGCATGACATCCGAAGATTTTGGCTTCTTTTTGCAGAAGCATTCGGGCGTTTTTTCCCGTTTTGCGTGAAGGGAACTGCAAACTATGATATAGGCAGGCTACACTCATCGACTTTCAACATCGACGAGGAAGCCTTGAAATACGAAACGGGCGAATTTGCCCGAATTGCCTTGAATTTGATGACGCGGTGATAATGATCAGCCGGGGAGTTGAAAATCGGAAAGAGACGTGTAATAGTGATACACCTCTCTGTATAACGTATCTCTTACCATTTTAAAATGTTTGTCGGCAAAATAATAATCATTCGACATGATGACCATTGGATGCAGTTTATCGTTCGGATTGTAAGGAGGTTGTGCATAAGGACGCGGGACAACGTAGAATCCAAAACGTTCATAAAAATTGATCCGATTCACGGCCTGCAGATTGCTCGGCGTTGCTACCTCGAGTATGACCGGAAGGCTTGCTTTTTTGAGCAAAATCTTGATAGTGTTAGAACCGATGTTTTTTCCGCGCAGGCCCATTTCGATGGTAAAATGTTCGACATAGATGAAATACTCAAAAGTCCATACGGTAATGAATCCGGCAAACTCTTCGTCGTTGATAAGTGCGTATAAGTCGAACTTGTTTTCGTTTTCTAAAATTTCAATAAACTTTTCCTTCGAGCGACGTTCGTTTGCGGAAAATGTCGTGAGGTAAAGGGTGAAAGCTTTGTTAAATAGAACGTCTTCTGTACTTTTTATTTGTTGATATATCAGCATGATAATTGTGTTTATTCCAAATAACGTCAATTTGGCTGTTTTGTTTGACGAGGTAAAACTTTTAACATATAAAAAGAGTTTTTGAAATACGTGATAACGTCCGAAAAATATCTGCCCGGATTTTTCCCGGACATACTCCCGGCATTTTATATTTGAATGGGAAATTTGTTCAAAATACGACCGTTCAGATGAAACAACGGCTTCTTTCTTTTGCTTGTTTGTAAAATCCGAAAATAGTAATTAGCTTTGCGCTGAACAAAAAAAAGGCTTTTTTATGAAGATTGACGAGAGAACAAAAAAAACTCTTTTCCCGGAAGAATGTCTGCTGAGAGAAATCGTGCGCGATTCAAATCTGGCAATAGGGATACCGAAAGAGGATGAAAGTTATGAAACCCGTTTGCCGCTGACGCCCGAAGGTGTTGCAATCGTGACCGAGGAAGGACATAAAGTGTATGTGGAACGGGGCGCTGGACATTCTGTGTCGTATTCGGATATGCAATACAGTGAAGCCGGCGCCATTATCGTCGAAGAGAAGGCGGAAATATTTAATACCGATATTGTTTTGAAAATAGCGCCTCCGACAATAAAAGAGGTGGGAATGATGAAAGACGGTTCAAGTGTCCTTTCGACGTTGCAGTTAAACAATTTGTCTGTTGAGTCGATTAAGCTGATGAAGAAAAAACACCTGAACGCCATTGCTTACGAATTGATCAAAGATGAACAGAAAGCTTTTCCGGTGATGAGTTCCATTTCCGAGATAGAGGGAAATGCGGCCATTCTTGTTGCGGCCGAACTGATGAATACGAAAAACGGCGGAAAAGGCCTGCTTTTAGGGGGAGTCGCCGGAATTTCGCCGGTTGAGATAGTGATTTTGGGAGCGGGCGTGACGGGTATTGTCGCCGCAAAAGCGGCAATGGCGCTGGGCGCACAAGTCAAAGTTTTTGACCACGATATAAAGAAGCTGAGAAAAATACAGGACATGCTGGGACAGCATGTTTTTACTTCGGTCATACATCCTACGGTTTTGTTCAAAGCATTTGCTTCGGCGGATGCGATTGTGGCCAATTTGAGATACATAAACGACTCGGAACGGTTTATGGTGTCGGAGGATTTGGTGAAAACAATGAAAAAAGGCGCTATTATTATTGATATGAGCGTTGATCAGGGGGGCTGTTTCGAGACGTCGGAATGTGGAACGCTGCTGCATCCGACATTTGAAAAACATGGTGTTATCCATTACTGCGTGCCCAATATTTCGGCGCGTGTGGCCCGCACGGCTTCAATGGCGTTCAGTAACATTTTTGCTCCGATGATTTTGAAAATAGGACGTTCGGGAAGCGTTTCGCTTGCTATTGCCGAAAGTTCGGGCTTCAGAAACGGAGCGTACCTTTACGGAGGCGTACTGGTAAATCATCTCATTGCCGGCTATTACGGATTATCTGCCAGCGATATTCATCTATTACTGCCCGGATTTTAAATAACGGAATTATTGGGAAACAGCATATCGGGTCTGTTTATGAAATAGGCTCGCATGTGTTTATCAGTTTATATATTGTAACATTTTTACACAAAAACGGATATGTCTTCGGAGAAAAATGACATGCAGGATGAAAACGATAGCGCTTTGAGTGCGGAAGAGGAAATGATTCGGAAAGAGTTTCAAAGCCTGCTGGATGACTATTTAAAATCGAATCACCGGAAAAGAGTTGAAAAAATAACCAAAGCGTTTGATTTTGCCAATGCCGCCCATAAAGGTATCCGACGGCGTTCGGGTGATCCGTATATCATGCATCCGCTGGCCGTTGCCAAAATTGTTGTCAATGAAATCGGTTTGGGTTCTACGTCAGTATGCTCGGCACTGCTGCACGATGTGGTGGAGGATACCGACTATACGGTGGAGGATATTGAGAATCTTTTCGGGTCGAAAATAGCACAGATAGTTGACGGACTTACAAAAATATCGGGAGGCGTGTTTCTTGATCATGCCTCCGAACAGGCGGAGAATTTCAGAAGGTTGCTGCTGACCATGCCCGAAGATATTCGCGTAATCATGATAAAAATTGCGGACAGACTTCATAATATGCGCACACTGGGTTCGATGCCTCCCGCAAAACAATATAAAATAGCTGCCGAAACACAATATATTTATGCCCCGTTAGCAAATCGCCTGGGACTGTTCCGGATAAAAACGGAACTCGAAAATCTGAGTTTTAAATACGACCATCCCGATACCTATAAGGAAATAGCAGATAAACTGGAAGTCGAAAAAGCATCGCGCGATGCTTTTTTTGATTCGTTCTCGAAACCGATAAACGATAAGCTGACGAAGTCGGGATATACTTTCACCCTCCAGAAACGGGTAAAATCGGTGTATTCCATTTGGAATAAGATGTCGACCCGCAATATCCCTTTTGAAGAAGTTTACGATATTCTGGCACTGCGCGTCATTTTCAGGCCGCATCAGGATTTGAGCGATAAGGAACAATGCTGGATGCTGTATTCATCCATAACGGATATTTATAAACCGCATCCCGAAAGAATCAGGGATTGGCTCACGCATCCGAAACCAAACGGATATGAAGCGTTGCACGTCACGGTGATGGGACCTCACGGACAATGGGTCGAAGTGCAGATACGCACGGAGAAAATGCACGATGTGGCCGAAAAAGGAATCGCGGCCCACTGGAAATACAAGGAAAAAAGCGCGGTGCAAGAGGAAGAAAGCGACCTTGACCGCTGGCTGAAAAACATAAAGGAACTGCTTGAACAAAATGAACAGGATGCTGTTGACCTGATGGATACGTTCAAGCTGAATATGTTCGCTTCCGAAATCTTTGTTTTCACGCCAAAAGGGGAACTGAAAACCATTGCACAGGGTGCTACGGCACTCGATTTCGCGTTTTTGCTGCATACTGATTTGGGCTTGCAGTGTATCGGGGCAAAAGTGAATCATAAACTGGCGCCACTCAGCTATGTGCTGAAAAGCGGCGATCAGGTGGAAATACTGACGTCGAAAAAACAAAAGCCGCAACCCGAATGGTTTGAATATATTACCACAGCGCGGGCAAAATCCAAAATAGGAGAGTATTTTAAAAAACAGGATAAGTCATTTATAAGCAAAGGAAGAAAGATAGTTGAGTCCGAACTGAAAGAACTTGGCCTCAAAGCCGAAAATGAACAGATCATCAAATTTCTGAACTACTATAATATCATTCAACCCCACGATTTCTTTCTCCAGGTCGGCAAAAAAACGCTGCTTCTGGATAATGCGAAAGAAATTCTTTTCAAACCCGAAAAAAAAGAAAGCGCGTTTAAACGATATATCATCCGCCCCTTCACTTTCAACAATTCCAAAAAGAAAGAAAAAACGCCCTCCGAAGAGAAACCTACAGCAGAAAAACAAACAATCGACAGAAAATCAACTTTCAGACTTACGGAAACCAATGCGGGAAAAGAGTATGTTGTTGCGGCTTGCTGTAATCCGATACCGGGCGACGATGTTTTGGGATATATCGACGAAAAGGAGATTGTCGTTGTGCATAAACGGAGATGCCCTATCGCAACAAAACTGGCCGCTAATCACGGCAATCAGATTATAAACGCGCAGTGGGCAACAAACAAAGGCCTGTCGTTTGTGGAAGATATAGAAATTATCGGCATCGACAAAAAAGGAATGATGGTGGATATTTTAAAAATCATTTCGGAAAACAACAGCATTAATATTCAAAAAATCACGATAGAAACCAATGCGGGTATTTTCAGGGGACATTTTTTTGTTTACGTGCATGACACGGACCAACTGAACCAGCTTATCCGCCAGTTGTATAATATCCCCGAAGTAAATGAAGTGTATCGCATAGAAGCGTGATGCTTCTGATTGAATTTTTAATTCCGAAACAATAACCGAACAGTTATGTCTTTCAAACATCTTACCATCCGCGAATGGTCGGAAGACGACCGGCCAAGGGAAAAAATGCTTCAAAAAGGTTCGGAAGCACTAAGCAACACCGAACTGCTGGCAATTCTGCTCCGAACAGGCAATCAACATGAAACAGCCGTGGAGCTGTCGCGCAGTATTCTGAGCGACTGTGGTGATAATCTGAATGAACTGGCGAGAATCAGCATAAAAGATTTGTCCAAACGCTACAAGGGTATAGGAACCACAAAGGCCGTCACCATTAAAGCCGCTTTAGAACTTGGAAAACGCCGGCAGGTCGGCGGCTTTATGGAGAAAAAGCAGATTGTGTCGAGCCGTGATCTCTTCGAGTTATTCACTCCTATTCTCATCGACCTGCCCTATGAGGAATTTTGGGTCGCCGTTTTGAATAATGCAAACAAACTCATAAAGGTACAACGGCTGACACAGGGAGGTACGGCACAAACCGTCGTGGACATCCCGATGCTGCTGAAAATAGCGATAGAAAATAACGCTTCCGCAATTGCCGTCGCACACAATCATCCTTCGGGGAATAACACCGGCAGTAAAAGCGACGAACTGGTTACCAAAAAAATAAAAACAGCGTGTACCGCCGTAGAAATCCGGTTTATCGACCATGTCATTATCGCAAAAGACAACTATTTCAGTTTTGCCGACAATACTAACTTAATATAATGTTTCAATAAATCAAAAAACAGAAAAAATGATATTAGAAATCAGAGATGTTGTGAAACAATATTCGGGGCATTTAGCTTTGAATGGCGTCAGCCTTTCCGTGCCAAGAGCATCCGTTTACGGACTTTTGGGACCTAACGGAGCGGGAAAAACAACTTTAATAAGAATTATCAACTGCATCACCGCCCCCGATAGCGGCGAAGTGCTGTTGAATGGAAAACGAATGACTCCGAAAGATGTAGAGCGTATCGGTTATCTGCCCGAAGAAAGAGGGCTGTACAAAAAAATGAAAGTCGGCGAGCAGGCTTTGTATCTCGCCCGGTTGAAAGGAATGACAAAAACCGATGCACTGAAAGCATTGAAATACTGGTTTGAAAAGTTTGAGATTCAGGATTGGTGGGGGAAAAAGATAGAAGAACTTTCAAAAGGCATGGCACAGAAAGTGCAGTTTGTCACCACCATTCTGCACAAACCCGAACTGTTGATTTTTGACGAACCTTTCAGCGGTTTCGACCCTGTAAATACGGATATGTTGAAACGGGAGATTCTCGCATTGCGCGATCAGGGCGCTACGATTATTTTTTCGACACACAACATGTCGTCCGTTGAAGAATTGTGCGAAAACATATCCCTTGTCAACAACTCCAAAATCGTGCTCCAGGGCAATATCGACGATATTCGCGCATCATACACGCATAAAACGATGCTGGTTCGTTCTGCGAATGTTTTTCAGGCAGGTCATTTCTATGAGCCTGTTTCGCAGGAAGCGAAAAACGGTACAGTCGAAACCGTCATTCGGAAGACGGGAGACGAAGACAACAACGTTATTTTGCAGGAAATAATGAAACAGACGCAGATTTATTCATTTGAAGAACTGCGCCCCACAATGAATGATATTTTTATAGAAACGGTTAAAAACGTAAAACAGATTAAGCAATGAGTAAAATAGGATTAATCATAAGACGCGAATACACGTCCAGGGTAATGAAAAAATCATTCATCCTGCTCACCTTTTTAACGCCGGTATTATTCGCCACAGTTTTTTTTGTCCCCATGTTGATGACGATGTTAGGCGACAGTACCCAAAAAAACATTATCGTAGTCGATTGTACAGGATTATATGCGGATGTTCTGAAAAGTGATGATATATATACTTTCACCTACGTGGATACTACTCCCGAAGAGTTGAAAGAAAAAAACAGCCAAAACAAAGAACTGACGGGCGTACTGGTGATAAGCGAAGACCTTGCAACGAACCCGAAAGCCGCAACGATTTATTCGGAAAAACAAATCAATGTCGAAACGAAATCGCACATAAGCAATCTGCTGAAAAATTACGTGGAAGAAAAGAAACTGGCCTCATACAACATTCCGGGTATCAAAGAAATGGTGGAGGATGCGAAAACAAAAATCGACATATCGACCATAAAATGGGACAGCGACGGTGAAGAAAAAGAAGGCTCAGCCGAACTCGCCCTGATTATCGGAATGGTTGCCGCATTGCTTATATACATGTTTATCGTCATTTATGGCGGACAGGTGATGGCCGGCGTTTTACAGGAAAAAACAAGCCGCATTGTCGAAGTAATCATTTCGTCGGTAAAGCCCTTTGAACTGATGATGGGTAAAATCATCGGTGTAGCGCTTGTCGGCCTGACGCAGTTCATGATGTGGGTAATCCTTACCTTGGTCATCTACGGCGGCGCGACAACGATATTGGCCGGCAAAATGAATCCGCAACAACTAATGGAGGCGCAGCAGATGGCTCAAATGGGAACGGATGGAGGTATGGCCGACATGGGACAGTTCGGAGACGCAAACAATATCTTTCACATTATTCAGAACTTCGATTTTCTTCAGATAGGGATATTATTCATTCTATTCTTCATTGGCGGATACCTGCTTTATGCCTCCCTGTTTGCAGCGATTGGATCGGCAGTCGACAACGAAACCGACAGCAATCAGTTTTCGATGCCGGTAACGATTCCGATCATCATCGCACTGTTTGCCGGCATTTACGCATCGCGTCACCCCGACGCCGGCCTCTCGTTCTGGACGTCGATGATTCCCTTCACTTCGCCTGTCGTGATGATGGCTCGCCTGCCTTTTGGCGTACCGATCTGGCAAATAGCCCTGTCGCTCTTCATCCTGATCCTCACATTTATCGGCAGTACATGGTTTGCCGGAAAAATATACCGGACAGGCATCCTGATGTACGGTAAAAAAGTAACGTGGAAAGAATTGTGGAAATGGTTGAAGTATTAAAATCTTAGAAACTGTGTCCGAAAAAGGCTGCGTGAAAACAAAAATAGACTCTCTGAGAATCTCGTATTTGAAAAAGTTTGTGGGTAGGTGTACAGAGAAAAGAATGTTCGTTCTTGGTTTTTACACGGCCTCAAATGGCGAGGGGTTTTTACCGATACTTTGTGCCTGACGGCACAGTTTAGTGTTTAGCGATTAGTGATTTGCAAGTTCGTCATGTTTAATCACTAAACACTAATCACTATTTAATCACTGTCTTTCGGGGCGTTGCGGGGCGGAGCCCCGCAGAGGGGGTAGCGGAAGACGCCGTAGGCGGCTGAAGCGAGGGGGAGACTTCCCCCCCTAATTATCTTTCTCTTTCTTTAAAAAAGAGCGTTATTCGACGGTTACGGATTTTGCCAGATTGCGCGGCTGATCGACGTCACAACCTTTTACAACCGCAATGTGATAGGCCAGCAATTGAAGCGGAATGACCGATATCAGCGGTACAAGACATTCCTCCGTGTGTGGTATGCTGATAGCGTAATCGGCCATTTCCCGTACCTCGGCATCGCCTTCGGTGGTAATGGCGACAATCCGACCTTTACGCGCCTTTATTTCTTGAATGTTGCTGACTACTTTTTCGTAAATCTCACCTTTGGTGGCAATGACCACAACCGGCATTTCGTTACTTATTAATGCAATAGGGCCGTGTTTCATTTCGGCTGCCGGATAACCTTCGGCGTGGATGTAAGATATTTCTTTCAATTTCAGAGCGCCTTCTAACGCTACCGGAAAATTGTATCCCCGACCGAGATAGATGAAATTTTGTGCGTATGTAAACGTTTTGGCAAATTGGGCGATGATGTCGTTTTGCAGTAAGATGTGATCGATTTTTTCCGGAATCTTTGCCAGTTCACGGATAATGCGCAGGTAGTTTTCCCGACTCAGATAGCCCTTTTCCTTTCCGATAAGTAACGCCAGCATTGTCAGCACAGTGACTTGCGCTGTAAATGCTTTGGTGGAAGCAACTCCAATCTCAGGGCCTGCATGAGTGTAGCAGCCCGAATGGGTGTTGCGGGGAATGGAAGAGCCAACTACGTTGCAAATGCCGAAAATGAACGCACCCTGTGATTTTGCCAGTTCGACGGCGGCCAATGTATCGGCCGTTTCGCCCGATTGCGAGATGGCAATCACGATGTCATCGGGATAAATGACCGGTTTGCGGTATCTGAATTCGGAAGAGTATTCGACTTCTACCGGAATACGCGCAAATTCTTCAATCGCATACATGCCGATTTGTCCTGCGTGCCACGATGTTCCGCAGGCGGTGATGATGATACGTTTCGCATTCAGGAACTTCTCGCGGTTGTCGATGAATCCCGACAGGGTAATGTTGTTTTCGTCCACATTGACACGTCCGCGCATACTGTCGCTCAGCGTTTTCGGCTGTTCAAAAATTTCCTTCAGCATGAAATGAGGATACCCTCCCTTTTCCAGTTGACTGAGCGTAAGCGCCAGCTTCTGAATACGCGGTGTTTTCTTTACGTTCGATATGGTTTTAATGTCCAACTCCGCTCCGCGACGGATCGTTACGATTTCTTCTTCGCCCACATATACCACCTTGTCGGTAAATTCAACAATGGGCGTAGCGTCCGAAGCTAAAAAATACTCGTCCTCTCCGACGCCTACAACCAAAGGACTCCCTTTTCTTGCGGCAACAAGTAAATCGGGCTGCGATCTTTCGATAACGGCAATCGCGTATGCCCCGACGACGTGATTCAATGCCAACTGAACGGCCTCGGGAAGCGAAACACGATTCGTTTTCTTGATAAATTCGATCAACTGAATCAAGACTTCGGTGTCGGTTTCGCTCTGGAAAGTATAGCCGTTTTTGATCAGTCCCTGTTTCAGTACGGCATAATTTTCAATGATCCCGTTATGTATCAGCGCCAGATCTTCCGACTGTGAATAGTGCGGATGCGCATTCACCTCGTTTGGTTCGCCGTGCGTAGCCCAGCGTGTATGCGCGATTCCCAGGGTGCCGTTGGTATTTTTCCGACGTGCAAATTTTTCAAGGTCGGCCACTTTTCCTTTTACTTTATATACATTTATCTGATTGTCGTCGAGCAAGGCGACTCCTGCGCTGTCGTATCCGCGATATTCGAGGCGTTTCAATCCTTTTATCAAAATCGGATAAGCTGCTTGATTTCCGATATATCCTACAATTCCACACATAACGGGGCTAATTTATCAGGTGAACAAAAATGGGAGAGAGGTGTCATAATTTTACTTTTTGGAGACGATCCACAGCCGCTTGTGTATCGTCGGGGGTTGCAAATCCGGTCAGACGCATATAGCCTTCGCCCGATGTTCCGAAAACGTTTCCGGGGATGCCGACTACTTGGGATTCGTATAACAGATGAGTGAAAAATTTCCACGAAGATTGTCTGCCCGGGACTTTGAGCCATACGTAGGGCGAATCGACGCCACCCCAAACTTTAAGACCCCGACTTGTCAATGTTTCTTTGATCAATGCGGCATTCGAGAGTATCTGACTGACAGTCTCGTCTACTTCCCGTTGACCTTTTTTGCTGTAGAGCGCTTCGGCGGCGCGTTGGATAATATACGGTACGCCGTTCGTATAATTGGCGTTCCGTTTGGTCCACAGGTCGAGCAGCGCTATTTTTTCGCCGGTTTTCGCATACACTTGCAGTTCGGCCGGAAAGACGGAATAACCGCATCGTAACCCTGTAAATCCCGCGCATTTGGAGTAGCTGTGTATCTCGACAGCGACTCTTTTGGCTCCTTTTATTTCATAAATACTTTTGGGAACGTCGGGCGAGCTTAAAAAGCCCTGATAGGCGCAGTCATAAACGATGATACTTTGATGTCTTATCGCGTAATCGACCCATTCTTTCAGTTTGCTTTTGGTGATGACGGTACCTGTCGGATTGTTCGGGTTACAGAGGTAGACCACGTCTACCCGTTCTTGGGGGATGTTCGGGGCGAAATCGTCGGTGCTATCGCAGGGGATGTACACGATGTTGCTCCACTTATTGTCTTTTGTTACATAGCCTCCCCGACCGCTTATGATGATCGAATTTTCATACATCGGACAAACCGGTTCCGCAACCGCGGTGATATTGTCGATTCCCAGTATATGTCCGATATTTCCCAGGTCGGGTTTTGCGCCGCTGTTGATAAAGACGCATTCTTTGTCGATCGTGATGCCTATTGTGCGATAATCTTTTACGATTTTCTCAATCAAAAAATCATACCCTTTAGCGGGGCTGTATCCACGAAAAGTTCCGGCGACGCCCATTTCATCGGCCGCCTTTTTTATTGCCTTGATAGCTTCTTTCGGAAGGGGATGTGTTACGTCTGCGGTAGTAAGTCGGATAATATCCGCAGCAGGATGTAACAGTTTATAAGCGTTTACGCGCTTTTCGATTTCGTTGGAGTAATAGATTTCTTGGATATTAAAATAATTTTCGTTCGCTAATGCCATTTAATTTAATATATGTCGTTTAATTAGAAGTGATAGGCTGCAAAATTGCATTTTTTTTTTAACATGGGAAATGTTTTTGGTATTAAATATCTGAAAAGGCTACATTTTTTCATCCGTTGGCGTCTTTCTTCAAGAAAGATAAAGAGATTTTTTTTAAGGGGGGGGAGTCTTCCCCTCGCTACAGTCCGCCGTGCGGTCTTCCTTGAAGAAAGAGAAAGAGAAAGAGAATTAGGGGGGGGAAGTCTCCCCCTCGCTTCAGCCCGCTTACGCGGTCTTCCGCTACCCCCTCTGCGGGGCGCTGCCCCGCAACGCCCCGTAAGACAGTGATTAAATAGTGATTAGTGATTAGTGAT
>JAIRTG010000178.1 GCA_031255055.1 Prevotellaceae bacterium | reverse complement strand
ACTTGTAACTCGCATGGCGAGGGGTGTACGGGGCGTTGCGGGGCAGAGCCCCGCAGAGGGGGTAGCGGAAGACCGCCAACGGCGGGCTGTAGCGAGGGGGAGACTTCCCCCCCCTAATTCTTCTTTCTCTTCTTAGTGTTTAGCGATTAGTGATTAATGCCGTTCGCCATGTTTAATCACTAAACACTTCTTAGATTTGAATATTCCTGACATTGATACCTTTCAGTACAATGTTCTCGTGCGTTGCCCAGATAACTATCGGATGATAAAGAAGTACCCGATCGGCAACTAAAACAAGGATTTTTCGTTTCATATCGTCGTCCAGACCCGTAAGCGGTTCGTCCATCAACAAGATGTCCGACCGATTGACCAATGCCTTTATCAGTTCGATGCGCTGTTGCTGTCCGCCGCTCAGTTCCCGCGGGTATTTGTTGAGATGATCGAGCATATCAAACTCGCGTGCCAAAAACAAAATCAGTTGGTCGGTTTTGTCTGTTTTTTCTAACGCCGTGTAGCCGATATTTTCATAGGCGGTGAGCCACGGAAGTAATCGCACGTCCTGAAACGAATAGGCATATCGGCTATTTGCCGGCTGATGTATTGTTCCGCCGTCACAGGGTTCCAGTCCCGAAATCATCCGGAGCAGGGTGGTCTTTCCTTTGCCTGAAATGCCCCTCAGACAGTTGACCGATTTATTGTCGATCGTTATCGAGAAATTGTCGAACAGGGTTTGGTTGCCGTACTTTTTGTTCAGGTTGCGGATGATGATTTGTCTTTCTTTCGTTTTTTCCGCGACATTGTCAGGCGATAGAGCAATGTCCGTATCGGTATTGATTTTTGTTGTCCGCTTGATCTTTGCCAGCTCTTTGATCAAAATATCAAACAGGTAACTGATCAGTATGGCTACGATTGTCCACGCCATCAGCATCGGGACATGGATGTAGATTTGCGCTTGTTTCATACCTGTTCCGATTCCGTGTAACGGTTGGGCCAGCGCTTCGCCGATGATGATCGCTCGCCAGCCGAATCCCATTGTTGTGCCGACGCCGTCGAAAATCTGCTTTCCGGATGCGGGCAGGTAGATGGTGAGAAATCGTTCTCCGGCGGATTTCCCGTAAACCTTTGCCATTTCGAGCCATTTTTTGTCTGTCTGCGAAAAAGCGGTCTCGATGTTTTGGTACAAAATCGGAAACATGGTGACGAAGGCTATGAATAGGGGTAGCTGCTCGGAATTGAGCCACAGAAGCGCCAACAGGACGAATGAAATGACCGGTACCGACCTGAGAATGACTAAAAAGGGTTGTAGGAACGATTTCCAGAAAGAAAAATGACTCGATAGAGCGGCCAACAAAAAAGCCGATAGACAGGAAATGGAAAATCCAAGCAGACCTCTGAACAGGGTGAGGAGCAAGGAAAGATAGAAATCCGTCCGGGCAAAGAGTACAAGGATCTGTTTGAATAAGCAGGATAGCGAAGGGAAAATATCGGGTTTCCGTACGGCAAAAGCAATAAGCTCCCACACTGTACAAATGAAAAGTAGCGAAAGGGTGAACGGGATTATTTTTTTGGCTTTCATAGCTGTGCGTTGGTTCGGGGAGGGGGGAGCGGGTAGGACGGAGGTTAATCGTCCCAATCGTCATCGTCGAAGAAAACGGGTTCGATGAACTGATCGAGTTCCCTGCGTTCTTTTTTTGTAGGCCTTCCCGTACCTTTGTCGCGTCCTGTTCTACCGGCCGATTTCCCCAATTCGATCAAAGCCAACTGGTCGGGCGTGGTGACATTTTTCATGAAACCGGGTACTAATTTGACATTCATTCTGTTTTCGGAAAGCGCCAGTACTTCAAAAGAATACAGTACCGGATTCTTTTTCACGGCGACAATATCGCCTGTTTTCACATTTCGCGATGGTTTCACCGGTACGTTGTTGATGAAGACCCGACCTTTTTTGCAGGCTTCTACCGCCAATGAACGTGTTTTGAAAAGGCGTACAGCCCACAACCATTTATCGATACGTACTTCTGTTTTCATGCTCCGACTTTTGTTATTTGTTGTTATACTCGTTCATGGTGTGCTGCAAGCCTGCCAGACAGAAACTGCGGATCATCTCGATGGCTTTTTCGCATCGTTCGGGAAGTTTTTTTTGTTCTTCGCCGTCCCACTTTCCGAGTACGTGTTCAATCTGCATTCCCTTCGGAAAATCGTTGCCGATGCCGAATCTCAATCGTGCGTAATGGTTATGTCCCAGTATATCCCGAATGTTTTTCAGTCCGTTGTGTCCCGCGTCCGAGCCTTTGGGACGAAGTCGCAACGCGCCGAAAGGTAACGCAATGTCGTCGACAATGACGAGCAGATTTTCGAGCGCTATTTTTTCTTTCTGTATCCAGTAGCGCACGGCGTTACCGCTCAAATTCATAAATGTGGAGGGTTTGAGCAGAACAACGATTCGGCCTTTCAGTCGGGCCTGTGCGGTGAAACCGTATCTGTTGTCCGCAAAAAAAATATTGGACGCTTCGGCAAAAGCGTCCAATATTGTAAATCCTATATTGTGGCGGGTGTATTGGTATTCGATACCGATATTGCCCAGTCCGACAATCAAATACTTCATCTGTTATGATTCTTTTGCGGCGGCGGCGGCGGCTCCACGGGCAGCCCTTGTCAGTTTGACTTGTGCAACAACGGCGTTTTTCGCATTTAACAGCTCTAAATCGCCTACTTGCACCTGTCCCACCTGAATGGCTTTTCCCAGACCTAGTTTTTCGATGTTGATCTCGATACATTCGGGGAATTGGCTGTACAGACCTTTCACGCGCAGTTTACGCATTTCGAGGCTTAATTTACCTCCCGCTTTCACGCCTTCGGCCAACCCGTTGAGTTTAACGGGAATTTCGATTGCTACCGGTTTATTTTCTTCCAGTTCTAAAAAGTCGATATGCAGCGCCTTGTCTGTTACCGGATGAAATTGCATGTCTTGTATGATTGCTTTGGTGGTGATGTTGTTGATTGTCAAATCAACAATGTACACTTCGGGGGTATAAATAAGTTTACGCAGATCTCTTTCTGTGGCCGAGAAATGTACATTTTCTTTTCCTCCGTATAAAACACATGGAACACGTTCTTCTACTCTAAGCGCTTTTGTCGCTTTTTTTCCTAAATCGGCTCTTTTTTCGCCAGCTAATTGGATTGTTTTCATTTCTTATAAATCATTTTTGTGTTACTCAAAAGTTAAGCAGTTATTTTTTCGATGTGATTAGTTGCTTAATTTCCCATCACACGTTGCTTTTATAAAAGCGGGGCGAAGGTAATATATTTTTTGTTTTCACGCAATGTCTGTCTCAAAAACGGTGCTTTACGGCAAATCAATCAGTTTTCCTTCCGAGTCGATCAATACCCCGATGGTTTCCTGTCGAATGATAATTTCAAAATAGTAGAGCGGGTCTTCCGTATGTTGGTTTGTCAACAGAGAATAGATGTCCAACACATTCCATTCGGTCTCATTTTCGTATTTTTCGCGCATATATTCATCCAGTTTCAGTCTGACAACGACGGGAATTTCAGCCATCGAAATTCTTTTTAATGACATATTCCATTCATCGTTTTGGTATTTGACAATCATTTTCTGTTCGGTATTTTGAATCAGCATCATCACATCGAGCAGATCATTTACCGTATCTTTTGGTTTTTGGGCGTCGTAAATAAGGTTTTTGGCATACCTTTCGGCCAGGTCGTCTTTGACTTTTTCGGGTAAAACGATCGGATTGAGGAAGTCGTTATCGGCTGTCGAGCCGAACAAAAAGCCGGTATATGTAAAAAAGTAGTTGATATTTTTATCCTGTTTGATATTTATCACATACCTTTCGCTGATGAAATCGTACTTTATGCGTTTTATCGTATTTATTTTAGTCTCCAGATTTTTTTCGGGGAATCCGGCGGCAATCAAACCGTCCCGAATAATTTCCGGCAGATTGATATAAGGAGTCGTTATAGCGGTCATATACCATTTTCCATGAGTGTCGTACCATGCTTCGTTATAGCATCCCTCGTTTCGGAACATCGCCACATAGTAATTGTGTTGTTTTTTCCACTCCAGATTCGATGCACCCGGATACATTTTGTAAACATACGTGTCCAGTGCGCCGTTTAGGAACGCATCCTGTTCGCAGGCCGCGAACAACGACACGAAAAAAATGATAAGTATAGGATATTGCTTTTTCATTTGTTTTTTAGTTTATTTTTCGACCGTCGAAACGGCATATCAATTATCAAAGCCTGTCGAGCAACGGCTTTAATGCTGATTCCCAGATATATTATTCTCAACAATACATGCAAATATACGGTATTATCGAAAGAAAAACCAAAACATACTTGTTTTTTAACAACAGCCGGAGTCATACGGTAGACGAGTGTTCTCTCCCCTGTTGGCGGTCATCAATGAAGAAAGAGATTGAGGGGAGGGGGAAGTTTCTCACGCTCCCGGCCGCCTTTGTGGTCATCCTTTCCCTGTTCCGGAAGAATGACGACAAAGCCCGAATGAACGATGTAATCCTTCGCCGAATGAGATGGAGATGAACCATTTTGTGTTGCTATATCATCGAGACATAACAAAATATTTATCGAAATATCATATTCAATTGAAAAAAAGATTGTAAATTGCGTCCCTTTTGTCCAAAAAGGGACATTTATTTAAAAAATCATAGAAAACACAAGTATGAAAAAAATCGGATTTATTATTTTGATTGCTTTGTTCGGTTCTTTCAGGCTAACAGGACAGACAACGTCAATTAAAGGAGTTGTACGGGATGCTGTTACGGGTGAAGCCGTGTCGACTGCAAGTGTCACATTGCTGCAACAGAATATTTCTACATTGACCGGCGCCAATGGGGAATTTATGCTAATGTATCTGGAAGCAGGCGATGACGAAGTTCGCATATCGGCGTCGGGCTATTTTACGCAGATTCGTGCCGTCGCAATCGCAGCAAACAGGGAAGCGGATTTGGGCGAAATCAAACTGCGTCCCGACATGCAGGCCGACGCCAAACAGGACGTTATTTTGCAATTGAGCGAGGGACAGTTGGACGATGAAGGTTCCGTGCAAAATGTATCGGGTGCATTGTCCTCTTCCGGCGATGTGTATTTGTCGCAAACAGGATACAATTTTAGCCCGATGCGTTTCCGGACGCGCGGATACGACAATAAATACGAATCGACCTATATCAATGGCGTTCGTTTTGTCGATGCCGAAAGGGGCGGCTTCAACTATTCCGCAATCGGCGGACTGAACAACGCTACACGGATGAGGGATGTGATTTATGGCCTGTCGCCCAATATGTTCAGCTACGGAAATCTGGGCGCGAACACCAACATCATCACCCGTGCAAGTTCGTTTGCTACAGGTTCCAATGCCAATTTAGCCTTATCGAACAGGGCGTACAAAATTCGCGGACAGTTTACATACGGAACGGGAGTGTTGCCGAACGGTTGGGCATTTGCGCTTTCGGGCAGTATTCGGTGGGCCGACGAAGGAATTGTTGACGGAACGTTCTACAATTCGGCCGGACTGTTTTTGTCGGCCGAAAAAATAATCGACAATCACAGTATCTCACTGGTTGCATTCGGCGCTCCGACACGTCGTGCTCAACAGGCGGCCGTCACACAGGAAGTGTTCGATTTGGCAGGTTCCATCTACTATAACCCGTACTGGGGATACCATGAGGGCGAAGTAAGAAATTCGCGGATTGTGGAAAGTGTCGACCCGACGGTTGTCGTGTCGCATGTCTGGAAAATCGACGAAAACCAACAGTTGCGTACCGGTTTGGGATTTCATTACAATAATTACAGTAACACCGCTTTGGGGTTTTACGATGCGCCGGATCCGCGTCCCGACTATTATCGGAAAATGCCGAGCTATGCAAGCTCGCTGCAAAATGAATCTCTTGCGGATGTCATTGCGGAAGATTGGGCGCTAAATCCGGCATTGCGTCAATTGGACTGGGCCGAGATGTACCGGTTGAATTATGAAAACAATATCGAGAAGCCGGGTGAAAATGCGAGATACAATCTCGAACGGCGTCATAACAATATGATAGAACTGGCATTAAATTCCGTCTATATAAATCAGCTATCAAAAGTGTGGAAATTGACGGGAGGCATCGAGTTCAGAGGGTCGAAAGGGATGCACTACAAAACAATGGAAGATTTATTGGGCGGAAAGCGTTGGATCGACATCGACCAGTTTGCGGAAAGAGACCTTGCGTCGAACGAGAACATGACGGCTGATGTCATTCAGAACAACCTGAACAATCCCAACAGGAAGATAGGCGTAGGGGATATTTTCGGATATAACTACGACATGCACGTATCGACGGCAAGTCTTTTTGCGCTTTCCGAATGGAATTTCGCAAGAATAGATTTGTATGCCGGACTGCAAGGCACATATACGCAGTTTTACAGGGTCGGACACATGAAAAACGGACGCGCACCCGAAAATTCCTTCGGAAAGGGGAAACAAAAAGGATTTACAGACCCGTCGCTAAAAGCCGGACTGACCTATAAAATAGACGGAAGAAGCCGCATCATGCTGAACGTACTGGCCGAAACACGCGCTCCGTTGGTACGCGACGCATATATTTCGGACAGGATAAAAGACGATTTTATTCCGAATTTGGCAAATGAAGAAATCCTTTCGTACGATTTGGGATACAGCTTTTCATATCCGTTTCTACAGGGACGTGTCAGCGCTTTCAGAACCCATATAAACAATACGACGAAAAAAGTCAGCTATTACGACAGTGAATATGCCACTTTCATGCACCACTCGTTGTCGGGAGTTGATAAGCTTTATCAGGGAATTGAATTCGGCGCATCCGTTCCGTTAAGCAGCAGCTTTACGCTTTCGGGAGCGGCAACTTTTGCCGATTACAGATATGTGAAAGATGCGATGGGCGTCTTGAGTTGGGAAAACGGTTCGGAAAAAGATACGGCTCCTCACAGGGTTGCGATCAAAAACCTGAAAATAAATTCGGGACCCCAATTGGCGGCAAACATCACCCTGGATTATTTTCATCCCAAAATGTGGTTTGCCGATATTACCCTCAACTATTACGACAACAACTATCTTGACTTTGCTCCCAACAGGCGTGTGGCCGACAACATGTCGAAATTCTATACCACGCCCGAAATCTACGACGCATTGGGCGCACAGGAAAAATTGAAAGGTGGGTTTATGCTCGACGCTTCAATCGGCAAACTGATCTATTTGAAAAACAGACAATCGCTCAACTTCAATCTCAGTTTGAGCAACCTATTGAACAATACCGAAATGATTACCGGAGGTTACCAACAGGCGCGTATTCCTATGGCAGGCGGAAACCTCAACACAAAAGGACTGAATCATTTCCCCAACAAGTACTACTACGCATGGGGATTCAATTTCTTTTTCCACGTAGGTTATAAATTCTAAAAGGTACAAACCATTTAAAACGCATACAAAATGAAGGTTTATAATAAAATCAATACTTTTATTCTCGGTTTATCGCTCGCATTAACCGGATGTACGCAATATAATTTCAACGATATTGCCGTTGAGCCGTTTTCGGGAGAAGAACTAACCGCAACATACACGATAAAGCAATTGACGGAGACATTTGTCAATCCGAACGATATTTTCAGCGCCAAAAAGATAGAAGCGGAAGACTCCCTGATCATAAAGGGCATCATCACATCGACCGACGTCGGAGGAAATGTGTATAAATACATCGTCGTACAGGAAGAAACTCCGAACGGCCGAGCTATCCGGATTTCCATTGACGCGGCAGGAGTTTCCACCGTCTATCATCTGGGAAGACGTGTCGCCGTATATCTGAATGGCCTGTATATCGGCAATTACGGCAAAACGCCTCAGATAGGCATCTACAGTCAGCGTCCGCAGGACGGGCGTGTTCAGCCGGGTACGATACCGGTGTCAGAGGCCGCAAAACACATTTTTCCATACGGCGCTCCCGACAAAGCCGCAGTTGTGCCCCAAACGATGACAATAAGCGAGATATTGGCCGCCGACAAAGCCGCATTGAACTATAAGCTGATTTGCATAAAAGGCGCACAATTTACCGGAAAAGGCTCCGACTACAACATTCCCGCAGCCATTCCCGACAAGGACAAAATTTTTGCACCCGGCACGGGTGGCGTTGGCTACCCTCAATCGAGGGAAATACAAGACGGAACAGGTTCAATTTTTGTCTCAACAAGCGAATATGCAAAATTTGCGAGGTATCCGTTGCCTTCCGACACCATAACAGGAGATATTACCGCCATCGTAACCTGGTATAACACAAGCAACGAATCGCCCAAGTCCGGTGAGATTTATCATCAGTTGACCCTTCGGACAATCGACGATTTGGGCAAAGGATTTGAAGCATATCACAA
>JAIRTG010000176.1 GCA_031255055.1 Prevotellaceae bacterium | reverse complement strand
ACTTGTAACTCGGGAAACGGGGTATCATGGAGTACCGGACGGGGGCGTTGGAACGGAGTATGGCGAGGGGAGTACGGGGCGTTGCGGGGCAGAGCCCCGCAGAGGGGGTAGCGGAAGACGCCGTAGGCGGCTGAAGCGAGGGGGAGACTTCCCCCCCCTACCCTAAATTTCTTTCTCTTTCTCATTATCTTTCTTCTCGGAATGGGGGGTATCGCTTGCGCCCAAATGTTTTGTCGATCCGCATAAACGGAATTATCGCTAATGTGGGAAGGGAACAGGCGATTACTGTAAGAAAAAAATACGGATAACCTGTCTGTTCCTGTAACCAACCGGCGAACATGCCGGGTAACATCATGCCGAGCGCCATGATGCCGGTACTAAAGGCGTAATGCGCCGTTTTGTGCTCTCCGTCGGAAAAATATATCAGATAGAGCATGTAGGCCGTGAATCCGAAACCGTAACCAAATTGCTCTATCGATACGGCAAGGTTGATGTATAATAAATTGTCGGGCTGAAAAAAGGATAAATAAATGTAGGCCAGATTGGGCAGGGTGATGGATAGCGCCATAGGCCATAGCCAATAGCTTAGACCTTGGCGGGAAATGGCGATGCCGCCGATGATGCCGCCGGCTACCAGCGCGATGATGCCGAATGTGCCGTAGGTCATCCCGACTTGTCCGGTGGTTAGCCCTAAGCCGCCCGATTCGCGCGGATCGAGTAAAAATAGGGAGGCCATTTTTACTAACAGGGCTTCGCCTAAACGGTATGAAAGCATGAAGGAGATGGCAAGCAAGATGTGTTTTTTCCTGAAAAAAGCGGTGAACGTCGTTCCGAACTCCCGCAGTATGTTTTTGACGGTTTGACTTCCAAACGTTCGGTCGCTCGCCGGACGGGGTAGTATGAACCGGTGGTAAAGGGATAATAAGATAACCAGACCGGCTAATACGAAGAAGGTGATGCTCCATGCCTGTTTTATGTTCCCGGAGGTGCCTCTGAATCCGGTTTTTGTTTCGTCTTTGAGTTGCGCGTCTAGTTGCAGGACGAAATAGGCCGGCTTGTCCCAATTTTCGGAGGTGAAGGTTATGCGTTCGCCGTGTATCAGGCTGATGCTGATGTCGCCTCTCAAGAGGCCGGTGTGCAATATTACTTCTTTCTCTTCTTGGGGGGGATGGCTGAGGCGTACGGCTACGAGACCGGCATTGCCTGTTGTGCCGTCGGACGATGGGCTGCTTTTGTGAATTGGGTCGCCCGAAATGAAATGATGCGCTCGGTTGTTGGTGATGGCAAAATGGAGTATCCGATTCAATGAATCGACGGATATGTGACCGGTGTGTAGCACTAGGGTTTCGGGATAAACGAGAAATGCCGTTTCTCTGTCTTCGGATGGGTTGAATGTGGGTGGCTGATGCGGTGTCTCTGTCGGACGGGTGTGGGATGATTGTACCTCGAACCGAAGGGGGGGTAGACCGGTAGCGCTTTCTAATGCGCCTGCGAAAATAATCAATAAACCTTGTCCTGTAATGGTGGCGAAGCGGTAGAATGTGCTGCGGATGCCGACAAAAAAGGATTGTTCGGCGTCGTTTAAAGCTAACATGTAGAATCCGTCGGCCGCTATGTCGTGGGTGGCGGAACCGAATGCTATCAGCCAGAAAACGGCTAACGTGGACTGAAAGAAAAACGGTACCGGTAGCAAAAACGCAACGCCTCCTAATCCGGCCCCAATGAGTAGTTGCATGCTAAAAATCCACCAACGTTTTGTCTTCAGTAAATCGACGAACGGACTCCAGAAGGGTTTGATGACCCAGGGTAGATAGAGCCAACCGGTGTATAGTGCAATCTGGGCGTTGGAGACGCCAAGCCGCTTGTACATGATCGCGGCAACTGTCATCACGATGACGTAGGGAAGGCCTTCGGCAAAGTAAAGTGTCGGAATCCATGCCCACGGCGAACGTTTTCTGTGTTTCATTTTTCGGTAAACTTTCGTTTTTCTTTACGCTTGCTATCTGTAAATCTTCCGGATTTCCGACTTGTTGTAGTAATGGGACAAAATTTCGTCGTATTTGTATCCTTTTTCGCCCATCACGGCCGCTCCTATCTGACATAGTCCGACGCCATGTCCCCAACCCGCGCCTGTGAGAATGAATTTTTGCGGAATATTGTCCTGTATGTCGACTCTGTCTATCACAAATGCGGCGCTGTATAAGTGTGAGTCCGAAAGCCATTTGCGTATTTCTAATTCTTTCCCGACTGTCTGCGTTTGTTTGCTGCCCGCTATTCTCAACTTGATGAGTCGACCCGATTCGCCTCTTTCGACGGGTATCAAATCGATGATCGCGCCGAAATCGATCCCGGAACGCTGCTTTATTAATGCCGATAGCTCTTTTTGCGAGTATGCTATTTGCCATCGGTAAAAATGGGTCGTTTCTCTGTCGTAGTTATTCAGGGCCTGCGAAAGTGTTTTTTTGTCGTCCGTATTGCAATAAGCGAGGGGAAATCCCCGTATCCATTTTTCCGCGTTCGCTTCGATTGTGAGGTCGGTGTCAAAGCCGTCGGGGGCGGCAGGATGGTCGATGATTTTGCTCAAATACGGGTAATGAACAGGCGCCCATACGTTTTCAAATGCTTCGGATATGCCTCCGCAGGATTTTGAAAAACGGGCGTCGCAGATGCGGCCGCCGTATATCAAGACTTCGCCGCGTGTTGTCGCAATCGCTTTTTTTACGGTACCGGTCGAGGCTCTTGTTATCCCCTGATAACGCTGGCAATGGTCGTCGGCGCAAACGTCGAAATGTGTGTGTGCGTCGCGTTCATACCATTTGACTACCTCGCCGGACTGCGTTCTTGCTTCGTTTCGCAATATTTTTTCATCGTCCTGTTCCGGTGCAAAGCGTTGCATCGGATGAAGTAGCCAACTCCTCGATATAACCGCATGTGCCTTGAGTAGTTCTTCCGAAGCGGTGGCGCTCATTTCGCTCGAAATGACACTCGTCAGGTAATCTTCAAGCCCTACGCAGTTGATGGCGGTCAGTTTCTCGTTTTCGACAATCAATTTCAGTTCGCCTTTGAATCGCTGGTTTTCTTTCCGCTCCCAATGAAAATTAATGCCGATGACAACGTCTTGTAACTCGAAAAAAGCATCGTCGGACAGCGGCCTGAAGGTCAATACCCCCGACTCTTGGCCGTCGAAGGATATTTTCTCCCTTTGATAAACGGCTCGCCGGTTTCCCGTGTATATTTTCCCGTTGGAAGCAATGAAGTCTCCGTGCAACTGAAAATCAATGGCGGATTGCGACATGATGCCAACCGTAATGACAGGCTCTGTGTCTTCCGGCAGGCCGATCCTTTTGGCAGACTGACCGAACAGGTCGATAATGTCGTCTCTGCCGATTTTGTTAAAATGCGCCTCGACGGGAGTGATGATGATGCCGCCCATTTCTACCGCCGCCGGGCTGACTAACAATTGCTTTTCTGTGTCCGCTGTGTAGTATTGCCGGGGGCGGAAATGCGCTCGGGGGAAAATGTAGACATACCATCTACCGTTTTCGTAAGAGCACACGATGTTCATCATCGGTTCTTCGTCGGGATGCTCCTGCCAACCGGCGTAAAATTCACCGAATACTTTCTCGATTGTGTGTTCGTCAGCCGACTCGATGCAGACAAGCGTTCGGTGATAGTTGTTTAATGTGAACGCCTGAAAATTTTCGCCTTCTTTTAATAATTCCCCCCACGACGGTTTTAAGTTTTTATAGTCGTCAATCAACGGCAAAAACGTTTTTGTTCCCGCCTGAAAATGTACATGGTCGGGTGCGGAAGCGCCGCATTTCGGGCCGTTG
The DNA here is from genome assembly GCA_031255055.1 of Prevotellaceae bacterium. GTDB lineage: Bacteria > Bacteroidota > Bacteroidia > Bacteroidales > Paludibacteraceae > JAIRTG01. The sequence goes on along the minus strand of JAIRTG010000176.1, from coordinate 3,001 downwards.
TAGAATACAACATAATCGCTCAGTTCTTTTGCGAGCATGAGCATGTCCTTGAAATAGGGGCGTATTTCTTGCGGAAGGTGTTGTTTGTGTACGATTGTAAAGTGTTCGGGAAATATCGGATAAGGGTTCAGCAGTAACTCAAAATTGCCGAAACCTGTTCCGACCTGCTCTTCCGGCCTGTTTTCTTTGCACAGGAAACAGGCTCTTTGCGCAATGGCTTCCGAATTGACCACGGCCGATGAGGATTTTATACGGGCAGGATTGAACTGTACTTTTACATCGTAACCGGAAAATCCGAAAACTTTCGTGCGGACGGACAACAAGGCCTGATAATTGGTCTGCGCTAATTCCCACGATTGTATCTGTTGCCGAAAAAGTTCTTTGAGTGTCTGATTGAGGTTCATCCGCAAACAATTATCCGTTTGTGTTTTTTATAAAATGCCGGTCTTCTTTCTATTCAAAACCTGTCTCGCTTTCAGTTCCAGTGTGCGGATTTTATCCTTATACAGGTTGTGTCCGTTCATTTTCACCGCATCAAGAGAGGCGTCCGAGTTGTCTTCCCAACGCCGGCAAAGGTATATCGAATCGTAAATACGACCTATTTGATATTGCCTGCTGATGCACAATCCCAAAGCATAGTCTTCTCCGTAGCTGGTGTTCGGCGCTTTTATCGCACGCAGCACAGGCGTATAAAAAGCTCGCGGAGCGCCCAGCCCGTTAATACGCAAAGCATTGTTCCGTCCGTTTTCGGGCGTCCATTCTTTGTGGTCGATCAAGCCGGGCGGAATCTCCTGCATCTCGAAATCCGTCATGGTGTATGAGCCAATCACCATCGCGCAGTTCTGTTCGTAGAAAGCGTCGATTATCCGTTGAAGCGTGTTTCGCGTTTCGTAAACATCGTCGCTGTCCAACTGTGCCGCAAATTTACCGCATTGAGGATGAGCTACGCCTACATTCCAACAACCACCAATGCCTAAATCGTCTCTCTCCGGAATAATGTGTATCAGCCGGCTGTCGCCTGCGGCGTGTTTTCTTATCAATTCCGTCGTACCGTCGGTGGAATAGTTGTCCACAATAATCAGATTGAATGCGAAAGATGTGTCTTGCGATAATACCGATTTAATGGCGTCTCCCAATGTTCTGATCCTGCTTCGCACGGGAATGATGACCGACGCCTCTACCGGAAAACCGCTTTCGGCAAACGCTATTTTTTCAAATTCAGGTGCGAGATAAGCGCCGACTTTTTTTAGATGCTCTGTACATGCGGCCTCCATTTCGAACTGCACCTCCCTGTTCTTCGGATCTACATAATCGAACATTTTTTCGCCGCTTTGCCGCGTGTCTTTTTCAATGTCGGCATACAGATATTCGTTGATATGAACAATGTCCGCATATTGGGATACTTTCAAACGCAACTGGTAGAATCCGGCAAACAGATACTCGTCGGTGGTTTCTTTTGCCGCCTTTTTCAACAATTCGCTGTTGTAGAATAATACGGAGCCGAAATTGAAATCATCCCGCAAACTGCCTTCCTGATAATCAATCAGCGGAAGGGGCGAACGGACACCATCGGCAATCTGATAATAATCGGAATAGACCAATCCGGCCTGAGCGCTGTGAGCAATCCGGTAAAAACGCTCCAGCGCATACTGTCCGAGTTCCAAAGCGGTATCTTTCGTGTAAATGAGTGAAAATTCGGCGTCCGACTTTTCAGCTATTTTTTGCACGGTGCGGGTGGAGAAAAGGCGCTCAATCAGGATAACTTCTGCCCCTTCAATAGAGACGCCTTCCGTTTTTGACAGGATAAAGATGTTATGTACCGATTCGGAACATTTTAATTGTTCGATTGTTTTTCGGGCCTGCTCAATGTCATTACACGAAATGAAACAATTTATCTTTTTCATGTAATATCAGTTGATGGGAATATATTGAACAAAAGCCTCGATTGCCTCGTAAGATGCGAGTCCGAGTTGGGCGTACAGGTCGGCAGTCGCCCTGTTCCGGTCTTCGGAACGCTGCCAGAAAAGCCGTTCGTCATCTCCCAAAAACGGAGCGCTTTCCATTTGCGACTGATGCCGCAGAATCGCGTTGCGCTTGTTGCGCAACTCTTCCGGACTGATGGGCACGGCCATTTCGATATGGTCTATTTCCCATTCTTTCCACGCGCCGCGATACATCCAAATCCGGCAATCTTTCATCCAGCTTTCCGATTTCAGTTCATCAATCGCGGCCAAAGCAACGTCCAGACAAACTTTGTGAGTGCCGTGAGGGTCGGCCAAATCTCCGGCGACGTATATCTGATGCGGTTTCAGTTCCCGGAGCAAATCCGTTGCAATTTTCACGTCTTCTTCGCTGACGGGCGCTTTTTTTATCGTACCCGTTTCGTAGAACGGAAGATTCATGAAATGAAGATTTTTCGACGACAAACCCAGATAACGGCAGGCCGCTTTTGCTTCGCCTCTTCTGATCAACGCTTTCAGTTCCAGAATATCACGGGTATCGAGGTCGCCCTCTTTTTTGTCGTCCAGCAAAAACTTTTTGAAGTCCCGATATTTTGTTTCAAAAACATCATTCTCCTTATCAAACATATCTCTAAAACCTTTCAGAAAAGCCAGAAAGCGGATCACTTCCTCATCGGCTACGGCGATGTTCCCCGAAGTCTGATAAGCAACATGCACAATATGCTTTTGGTCGATAAGGCGTTTAAAGGTGCCGCCCATCGAAATCACATCGTCATCGGGGTGCGGACTGAAAATCAGCGCTCTTTTGGGAAAAGGTAATGCCCGCTCGGGGCGATTGCTGTCGTCGGCGTTTGGTTTTCCCCCCGGCCAACCGGTAATTGTGTGCTGCAAATCATTGAAGATTTTTATGTTCACATTGTATGCAGAGCCATAAAGCGCCGGCAATTCGCTCAGGCCGTTTTCGTTGTAATCTTTGTTTGTCAATTTCAATATCGGCTTATTTATCTTTTGACACAACCACACGATTGCCCTTCGTATCA